>CAMLKX010000233.1 GCA_946480515.1 uncultured Sphingomonadaceae bacterium
CGATGCCCATCGGCTTCAAGAACGGCACCGACGGCGGCCTCCAGGTCGCGATCAACGCCATTAAGGCCGCCTCGCAGCCGCAGACCTTTCTCGGCATCCTGGTGCCGCTGCTGCCGGTGGTTGCGGCTGTCTATGCGGTGGTGTGGATTGGCATGTTGCTGCTGGTGCGGATTTCCTCGGCGGCCGGGATCGCCGCCGCGGCCAGCGCTCCGCTCGCCACCGCTTTGACCGGCGAGATCGGCCTGTTCCCGATGATCCTCGGCTTTGCCCTGCTAATTATCTGGAAACACCGCATGAATATCCGCCGTCTCAAGGATGGGGTGGAACCGCGAATCTCCCGACAACGCGGATGACCGACGATCTCGTTGCGCGCCTGCGCCTGATCCGTTCGCCGGGGATTGGGCCGGTCAGCTACCGCCAACTGATTGCGCGATTCGGAAGCGCCAGAGCCGCGCTGGAGGCGGTGCCGCAACTCGCTGCACGCGGCCGAGGCAAGCCGCCGGCAATCATCGCTCAGGCAGTGGCGGAACGGGAAATCGCGGCCGTCGAGAAGCTTGGCGCACGGTACCTGGTAATCGGTCAGGGCCTGTATCCACGGTCCCTTGCCGAGGTTGAAAATGCGCCGCCGATCCTGATCGCTGCAGGCGACTTCGCACTGCTCGAGCGCCCGTACGTCGCAATCGTTGGAGCCCGCAACGCCTCGGCCGCGGCCTGCCGCTTCGCCCGCGGCCTGGCTCACGACCTCGGGCGCGACGGCGTTGTCGTCGTGTCGGGTCTTGCGCGAGGGATCGACACGGCGGCGCATGACGGAGCGATCGACAGCGGCACCATCGGCGTGGTCGCGGGCGGCATCGACATTTTCTATCCGCCGGAAAATGAAGGCCGACAGCGGGCGATGATGGAGCGCGGGCTGGTCATCGCCGAAATGCCGCCGGGGACGGAGCCGCGCGCACGGCACTTCCCCTACCGCAACCGGATCATCGCCGGTCTGGGCCTCGGCACGGTGGTGGTCGAGGCGGCGCCGAAGTCCGGGTCCTTGATCACGGCCCGGTTGGCGGCGGAGATGGGCCGCGAGGTCATGGCGGTGCCCGGCTCCCCGCTCGATCCGCGTGCTCAGGGCTGCAATGGCTTGATCCGCGACGGTGCGACCCTGATACAGAATGCAGCGGACGTGCTGGAGCAGGTCCGGCCGATCGGAAGTCGCATCGCATCTCCGCGCCAGATCTATGACGCCGCGGCCGCGGATCCGGCGGGCGAAGCTGGCGACCAGGATCGGGCGGTCGTCGAGGAATTGCTCGGACCTTCGCCGGTTCCCGTCGATGAGATTGTCCGCCTGTCCGGTCTCTCCAGCGGCGCGGTGCAGCTGGTGCTGCTGGAGCTGGACCTGGCGGGCAGGATTGACCGCCATGCCGGCGGTAAGGTGAGCCTCAGGACTTGACGGGCTGACTCCGGAGGATTCACCCTCGCACGCACATACGTGAGGGAAATTGTGAAGCTCGTTGTTGTTGAGTCGCCTGCCAAGGCCAAAACCATCGAAAAATATCTTGGGCCCGGCCATCGCGTGCTGGCGAGCTACGGCCATGTTCGCGACCTGCCGCCGAAGGACGGCTCGGTTGATCCGGACGCGGGCTTCGCGATGGAGTGGGAGACCTACCCCGACAAGGCCAAGCAGCTGAAGGCAATTGCCGATGAGGCGAAGAAAGCCGACGCGCTGATCCTGGCGACCGACCCAGACCGCGAGGGTGAGGCGATTAGCTGGCACGTTCAGGAAGTGCTGAAGAAGCGCAAGGCGCTGCCCAAGCAGGTCGACCGAGTGACGTTCAACGCCATCACCAAAGGCGCGGTCAGCGAAGCGATGGCGCATCCTCGCCAGCTCGATGAGGATCTGATCGACGCCTACCGAGCGCGCCGCGCGCTCGATTATCTGGTCGGTTTCACCCTGTCGCCGATCCTGTGGCGCAAGTTGCCGGGAGCCAAGTCGGCGCTGCGCCTGATCGTCGACCGCGAGCGCGAGATCGAGCTCTTCCGGGCGCAGGAATATTGGTCGATCGCAGCCCTGTTCGAGGCTGACGGACAGTCGTTCAAGGCGCGGCTGGTCCAGCTCGACGGCAAGAAGCTTGACCGGCTGGCGATCGGCAATCGTGGGGATTCGGACAAGGCGAAAACCGTTGTCGAGGCGGGGCAATTCACCGTCTCCTCGGTCGAAACCAAGCCGTTCAGCCGCAATCCGCCCCCGCCATTCACCACTTCCACGCTTCAGCAGGAGGCGGCGCGCAAGCTCGGCTTTGCTGCCAGCCACACCATGCGCATTGCCCAGCAGCTCTATGAGGACGGGCTGATCACCTACATGCGCACCGACGGCGTGCAAATGGCGGGCGAGGCGATCAGCGCTGCCCGGAAAGCGGTCGCGGATCGTTATGACGCTGGTTATCTGCCGGACAAACCGCGCCATTATTCAACCAAGGCCAAGAACGCTCAGGAAGCGCATGAGGCGATCCGGCCGACCGACTTCTCGCGGGCGCGCGCCGGCAGCGGCGATCACGCCCGCCTTTATGAGCTGGTCTACAACCGCGCGCTTGCCAGCCAGATGGCATCGGCACGGCTGGAGCGGACGACGGTCGATCTCACCCACGGTGCGGGCCGGGCGGTGGTGCGCGCGACGGGGCAGGTCACTCTCTTCCCCGGCTATCTGGCCCTTTATGAAGAGGGCCGGGATGAGAAAGCGGACGATGAGGATTCCGCGCGGATGCCGGCGCTGCGCAAGGGCGATGCTCCGGCGAAGACCGCCGTGGAGGCGACCCAGCACTTCACCCAGCCGCCGCCGCGCTATTCGGAAGCGAGCCTGGTCAAGCGCCTTGAGGAACTCGGGATCGGCCGGCCGTCCACTTATGCCGCGACACTGCAGACGCTGAAGGACCGTGAATATGTCCGGCTCGACAAGGGCCGCTTTCTGCCCGAGGAGAGCGGGCGGCTGGTCACCGCGTTCCTCGAGCGCTTCTTCGAACGCTATGTCAGCTACGACTATACCGCCGAGCTGGAGGAGGGGCTGGACGATGTGTCCGGCGGCCGCACCGGCTGGCAGCAGCTGCTCGAGGCGTTCTGGCGCGACTTCAAGCCCAAGGCCGGCGAGGTCATGGAGAACAAGCCGTCCGAAGTGACGGCCGCGCTCGACGAGTTCCTAGCGCCCTGGCTATTTCCGCAAGGCGAGGACGGCAAGGACCCGCGGCTATGCCCCGCATGCGGCAATGGACGGCTGGCTCTGCGCGGCGGCAAGTTCGGCGCGTTCGTCGCCTGCTCCAACTATCCCGATTGCCGCTAC
>CAMLKX010000234.1 GCA_946480515.1 uncultured Sphingomonadaceae bacterium
AGTCAGGATTATCCAGGATTCGCGAGTTGAGTTCGGGCGAGAGATCATGCTCGTCCATATATTCAAACAGCTGGCGTCCGACGGAGCCGGGCGGATAGTGCCGGAGATCCTCCTTGGTGTACCGCGAGACGAACGCCTCGCTGAGCCAGCGGTCGAATGCAGGATTGCGGCGGCGTTCCTCGGTCACGAGCCGCTCGGCGTGCTCGATGTCACGAACCTCATCCATCGCCTGCATAAGTGTTGGAAGACCGAACAGCAGCGGATAATCATGGCCATTGCGGCGAAGGCTCTCGGTTGTGACCCACTCGCGGATGCGCGAGTCATTCAGCCAGCGGGAGGAGCTGACAAGGACGCTGCTTTCGGTCTGAACCACGCGGCGGCCATTCAAATAGAAGACTGGACTTCCGCCTGTGATCTCCTCTGCCGGGGTACCGGCACGGCTCGCGGTTTCGTCCGCTAATTCCGACGCCGTTTCGGTCGGATTCAGTCGCTCGGTCATGCCGTCTCCTGGTCGCAGGTCGCTGCCTGCTTGGCGAAAAATAATCGGCTTACCAATGCCTTGCAAGGCAACAGCGTTCCGCTGCTCCTCAGTCGAGGTTCGCCTGACCCCCGTCGAGCGGAATGGTCGCTCCCGTGAGATATGAAAATTCGGGCGCGCACAACGCGACGAGGGCTTCGCCAATGTCGGATTCAGGATCACCAACACGCCCGATCGGGATCGTCTTGAAGAATTCCTCGGCCTCCTTCGGCCGGCTCTCGATCCACTGCTTGAGGCCCGGCGACATGGCGTGGGGCGCAATTGTCAGCACCCGGATGCCATCGCGACCCCATTCGGCCGCTGCTGCCCGGCTCATCACCCGGGTCATTGCCTTGACCCCGCCGTAGCAGCCGTAGCCGCCCATATCCCAGCGCACGCTGGCGGAACTGGTGAAGTTGAAGATGACGCTCTCCCCGCTCTTGGCAAGGTGCGGGTGACAGGCCTTCATCATCCGGAAGGTCGCAAGGGGGCCAGTTTCGTAACCGGCCGCCAGAGCGTCTTCAGTCACATCGAGGAGCTTCCCGAGGGGAGCTTCCTGCGCATTATTGAGGAGGATGTCGATCCGCCCAAGCCTGGATGCGACCTGGTCGGCGGTGTCGTTGATCTGCTCCAAGCTGCGAACGTCGAGCACGAACCCTTCGGCCTTGCCCCCGGCCGCGCGGATGTCGTCAACGACCTGGTCCACCTTGTCCTGACTTCGGCCTGTCGCAGCGATGGTCGCGCCCCGCTTGGCGAATGCGAAACAGGACCCACGGCCGATTCCGCCGCCAGTGGCGCCGGTGACCAGCACGACTTTTCCGTTCAGTGACCATGCCATCCGTAGCTCTCCTGATTATCGGTCGTTAGAGGGTATGATCGAGCACCGCGCGCGTAACTTGGCCGGACTTGAGCGCGGTGATGGCGTCCTCGAATTCGGCGAGCGGCCAGACTTTGGTAACCTGAGTGCTGAGGTCGATGCGCCGCGATCGGGCGAGCTCAATCAGTTCCGGATAGTCCCGGTCGGGAGACGCTCCGCCGTTTAGCGCTCCGATGATCTCTCGCCCGAAGGTGATTGTGTCGAGGCTGACGCTGGCGCGGCTCCCAGGCTTTGACAACCCGATCAGAACCACGCGGCCCCCGCGTTTCGTCGCTTCAATTGCGACTTCGGATGCCATCGGAGCCCCACTGCACTCGATGGCTACGTCGATGGGATCAAAGGCCTCGTGGATCGCGTGGATCATCCCTTGGGCATCAAGACTTCGGGACATCAGCAGGAAGCGCTGAGCGCCCGCGGTGATGGCGACCTGTTCCTTGTCCGGATTGACATCCACGGCCATCACCTCCGCACCGGCGAGGGCGGAACCGTTGATCGCATTCACCCCGATCCCGCCGACGCCGATCACGACCACGCGATCACCGCTCCTGACGCGGCCGAGATGCCGAGCGGCGGAGTAGCCGGTCGAAACCGCGCAGCCGATCAGCGCCGCTTGCTCCGGTGGCAAGTCGCCAGTCCGGTAAAGCTGGCTGGTCTTTGCGACGATCTCCTCCGCGAAGGAGGAAACGTTGGAGAAGGAATAGGTTGGCCGGCCGGCCCAGGTAAACGGTTGCTGGGGGTTGAGCCCCCAAGCTTGGTCGCAATTAATCGGCTCTCCGCGAAGACATTCCCGGCATTCGCCGCAAGGCGTCTGCGTGCCGACCATCACCCGTTCTCCGACCGAGAAATCCGACACTTCCGGACCGACTTCGATGATTTCTCCGGCAGCTTCATGTCCAAGCACCACCGGCGTTCTGATCATCTTGCTGTCGACCATGTTCAGGTCGCTGTGGCAAATGCCCGAGCGGAGCAGCTTGATCTTGACCTCACCCGCCGCCGGTGCGCGGACCTCGAGCGCGTCGGTCAGTTGTAAACGCTCGCCGTCGAACACAATCCCACGCATCACCGACTCCTCACCTTACCCTACAGGTTGGTGGGTTCGGCACAATCAGGCGACTGGATCGATAATCTGATTTTTCGTTCTATAGCTCCGTTGCCCCGCCAAACCGCAGGAAGTGCTCATGAAGTCCCGCGCCGCCGTTGCATTTGAAGCAAAGAAGCCGCTCGAGATCGTCGAGGTTGATCTTGAAGGACCAAGGCTCGGAGAAGTGCTGGTCGAGATCATGGCCACCGGTATCTGCCACACCGACGCCTACACCCTCGACGGGTTCGATTCCGAAGGCATTTTCCCCTCGATCCTCGGCCATGAGGGTGCGGGGATCGTTCAGGAGGTCGGGCCGGGCGTGACTTCGGTCAGGCCGGGAGATCATGTGATCCCGCTGTACACACCGGAGTGCCGCCAGTGTAAGTCATGCCTCAGCGGCAAAACGAACTTGTGCACCGCGATCCGCGCTACCCAAGGCAAGGGACTGATGCCGGACGGGACGAGCCGCTTCCGCTGCGAGAGCGCGTTGAGCAACTTCGTAGCTGAAGCCGGCGCGTGCGAGCGCCTGCAAGTCCTTGCGCCGGTCGTTCGCGCGCAACGCCGCTTCCGCCGTCTCGGCAATGAACGGCTCCACCGTCTCGAGCTTGTCAGCCAGACCCGACAACAGCTCCCGCATTCGCGGCTCCTTGCGCAGGTTCTTGTTCACCGCCGACTCTTCAAAATCGAAGTCGTCGGAAAAATACGCGCGTCCCTGCGTCGAAAAATCTTTCAGCGTGAAGAAACGGTGTCGGATCAACTCGACAGTCTTCTCAAACCACGCTCGATCCTCGTCCGCGTATTCTTCCCGCCACAACTTTGCCGACTTCAACTCCG
>CAMLKX010000235.1 GCA_946480515.1 uncultured Sphingomonadaceae bacterium
CAAGCACCACCACGAGGTGGCCGCGGCGCAGCACGAGCTCGGGCTGACCTTCGGCACGCTCGTGCAGACGGCCGACCGGATGCAGATCTACAAGTACGTCGTGCACATGGTCGCCAATGCCTACGGCAAGACCGCGACCTTCATGCCCAAGCCGATTGCCAAGGATAACGGTTCGGGCATGCACACCCACATGTCGATCTGGGATAACGGCAAGCCGCTCTTCGCGGGCAACGGCTATGCCGGGCTCAGCGACATGGCACTCTACTTCATCGGCGGCGTGATCAAGCACGCCCGGGCGATCAATGCCTTCTCCAACCCCACGACCAACAGCTACAAGCGGCTGGTTCCGGGTTATGAGGCTCCGGTCCTGCTCGCCTATTCGAGCCGCAACCGCTCGGCTTCCTGCCGGATCCCCTACGGCACTGGCGACAAGGCGAAGCGGGTGGAGTTCCGCTTCCCTGACGCGCTGGCCAATCCGTACCTGTGCTATTCGGCCCTGCTGATGGCCGGACTCGATGGAGTGCAGAGCCGCATCCATCCGGGCGACGCGATGGACAAGAACCTCTATGACCTGCCGCCGGCAGAACTCGCGACGGTCCCGACCGTTTGCGGTTCACTGCGCGAAGCCCTTGAGGAGCTCGACAAGGATCGCGCCTTCCTGACCAAGGGTGACGTGTTCACTGACGACCAGATCGACGCCTACATCGAACTGAAGATGGAAGAGGTGATGCGCTGGGAGACCACTCCCAGCCCGGTCGAGTTCGACATGTATTATTCCTCGTAATTCTAATGAATTAGCAAGTCGGTAACCACCGGCATGCGACAGAGTCCCCGCGGGTTTGTCTCGCGGGGACTTTTTTATGCATAATCTCCGCTCGTCGATGATGTCGGGAGTTGCTCCCAGCAGCGACTCTCCGCTCGTGGTCTCGAAGACGCGTAAGCTTGGGCCAGAGTCCGACAGCCTGATCTCGGTCCCGGTTCCCCGAAGCGAGCCGCGGACCGCCAACCATCGCGGCGAAGATCGCCAAAGGCTGATCGACGAGCAGATCACCGTCCGGTTCAATGGTGAGGAGATTGAAGCGGAGCTGATCAACCTGTCGCCCGGCGGAGCAATGATCGCCGCTCCGATCCATCCCAACCTATGGGATCGAGTGGACCTGCTGTTCGACAGCCAAAGTGAGCTCGAAACCGCCGTCCGCTGGATTCGCGACGAGCGCATAGGGCTCGAGTTCGCGCACGAGACAAAACTGATCTGCGCTCCGGACGTTCATAATGAGCTGTTGGGGCGCGTGGTTCAGGCTCATCCCGACCTGCTGGCGACCGAGCCGGAGACCACACCCGTGGACGAGGCAGCCGAAGAGGAAGCCGGGGTCGCAGGCGACATGGCTCAGCGACGGGACAGTGCTCGACACCCGCTCGTCTGGTCCGGCCAGATCCTGTTCGAACATGACGCGCATCCCGTGCGTCTTCGCAACATTTCGGAATCAGGAGCGCTCATCGAGGCGACCAGCGACTTTCCCGCGGGAGCCGAAGTCTTCCTCGATCTCGGCGAAGGCGGAACGTTGTTCGCGCACGTCAGCTGGTCGCGTGGAAATCAGTATGGACTGCGATTCCGCGAGAGCTTCAACCTAAAACGGCTGGCACTGGCCCGTCCGTCGGTCACTCCCGCACGCGCGCAGGAAAAGCCTTCGTACCAGATCACCGACCCGTCCGCCTGGGCCAAGCCGTGGGGGCGGATGTCGATGCG
The DNA here is from genome assembly GCA_946480515.1 of uncultured Sphingomonadaceae bacterium. Next base: position 1,748 of record CAMLKX010000235.1, read on the forward strand.
CCAACTCAAGCAATCTCTCGGCGGCTGAACGCCACGACGCTTTCCACCCTGCGTGCTTGATCGAGGCCGCTCATTCAGGGATGACCCGGTAACCACCGGCAACAGTGAGTTCCTGCCCCATGACCCGACTTTACGACAGCCGAAAACGCGTTCTGGTGACCGGAGGCGCAGGGTTTCTCGGCTCACACCTTTGCGATCGGCTGCTGGATGAAGGGCATGATGTTCTGTGCGTCGACAATTTTTTCACCGGGACCAAGCGCAACATCGAGCATCTGATCGGCAATCCGGCGTTCGAGCTTCTGCGCCATGACGTGACCTTCCCGCTGTTCGTGGAAGTCGACGAAATCTACAACCTCGCCTGCCCCGCCTCTCCCGTTCACTATCAGCATGATCCAGTGCAGACGACGAAGACCTCCGTGCACGGCGCGATCAACATGCTCGGGCTGGCCAAGCGGCTGAGAGCAAAGATGCTGCACGCCTCACCCAGCGAGGTCTACGGCGACCCGGCCGTCCATCCGCAAACCGAGGATTATTGGGGCCACGTCAATCCGATCGGGCCACGCAGCTGCTATGATGAAGGGAAGCGCTGCGCCGAGACGCTCTTCTTCGACTATCACCGGCAGCTCGGCCTGCAGATCAAGGTTGCGCGGATCTTCAACACCTATGGGCCGCGGATGCACCCAGCCGATGGCCGGGTGGTCTCCAACTTCATTGTGCAGGCGCTGCAGGGTCAGCCGATCACGCTTTACGGCGATGGCACGCAGACACGCAGCTTCTGCTATGTCGACGACCTTATCGACGGCTTGATGCGGCTAATGAACAGCGATGATTCGGTGACCGGTCCGATCAACATCGGCAACCCTTCCGAGTTCTCGATGAAGCAATTGGCCGAGCTCGTCCTCGAGAAGGTCGGGGGCAAGTCGGAGATGACGTTCGCCGACCTGCCTGCCGATGATCCACACCAGCGCCAGCCCGATATCACCCGCGCCCGCTCGCTGCTGGGATGGGAACCCAAGGTGCCGCTATCGGAAGGGCTTGACCACACGATCAGCTACTTCCGCTCGACCACTGGCTAGTAATCCTTGCTGATCCTGACGTTCGCACTGGTTCGACCAATGGTCGAGACGGATGACAGGAGCGAAAGCCAGCGGGTCATCTGATATTCGACCTGGGTTGCCGAATAGCCTTGGCCGTCGGTGACGACCTCGACGAACAGCTTGCGCCCAACATATTTGCCCGCCGAAATCGCAGTCTTCTGCCCCCGAGCGATATCGGCCGGGAGAATACGCAGCCGGTCGAGACCGGCGGCACGCCGCACTGCATTGATGGGATCCAGTCCTCCCTCTCCCGACTGCAGCGATCCAATCGCGGACGCAAGCTGAAGCGCTTCGGGCGCGGAGAGGTTGGTGATCGACGTTCCGAACAGCAGTCGGGACAAGAGCTCGTCCTGCGGCAGCGCGGGCACGCTGGCGAAGGTGATCTCAGGCTTGAGCCCGGTACCGCTGACCCGCACCGACGCATCGACACCCTGAACCTGAGCATCCGCCCGG
>CAMLKX010000236.1 GCA_946480515.1 uncultured Sphingomonadaceae bacterium
CAAAGGCATTCCCAATGCCCCGGCCACGGCGTCTGCAAAGCCAGCGGCAGCGACGGTAAGCACTTCCGCAATGGCTGGGATCGTCCAAGCCATCAAACGTCAGGTTCAACCCTGCGCCAATCGGCAGGTAGACCCGGGTACTGGGGCCAATAGGATAAAGGTGAAGCTGCGGCTGCAGTTAAGCCGAACTGGACGCTTGGTTCGGCCCCCCGAGGTGGTCGGCGTGAGCGGCGTTGATAACGAAAACGAGCGCTATGTGGAGCGAGTCAAGGACATCGCCATTGCGACCTTCGTTGGCTGCTCACCGCTGACTGGCTTGCCGCCCGAGCTTTACAAAGCCGCGGACGGCAACGGCTGGGGCGATTTCGACATGCGATATAATCTTCCGTGAGGAGCATCATGGCAAAATTCCGTCATTGCGAGCAAAGCGAAGCAATCCATATCCATCGTCCGCGGAGCTGGATTGCTTCGTCGCTTGTGCTCCTCGCAATGACGCTGGTGGCAACGCCCGTCTTCTCACAAGAATCCGGTCGCCTTGAAGTCGACGTTGTCGGCGGTGTGCAGGCGCCGATGACCATCGCCGTGCCGCCTCTGCCGGCCGCAGCCGAGGCTTCGACTCCGGCCGGGGGCACCGGGCAGATTGGCCAGCAGATTTCCGGAGTGATCGCCTCCGACCTGCGGTCGAGCGGCCTGTTCACTCCGATCGGCCCCGGCGGGATTCCGACCTACAGCTACAGCGCCGCCACCACCCCCGCTTTCGCGACTTGGCGCAACCAAGGGGTGCAGGCGTTGATTTCCGGCTTCGTCGAGGCTCGGCCGGACGGCCAGCTCACCGTCGGATGTTATCTGTTCGATGTCGCTGCCGGGCGCGAGCTGACGCGCAAAGGCTATACCGTCGCCCCCACCAACTGGCGCCGCGCGGCGCACAAATGCGCCGACGCGATCTACTCGCGGCTCAGCGGGGAAGGCGGTTTCCTCGACACGCGCGTCGTCTATGTCGCTGAATCCGGGCCAAAGACCCGCCGCGTCAAGCGGATCGCGATCATGGATTCGGACGGATCCAATCATCGTTACCTGACCGAAGGCAAGGCAACGGTTGTCACCCCGCGCTTCTCGCCCCGCGGTGACCGGCTGGTCTATATGAGCTACGCTGGCCGCCGGGCGCGGGTCTATGTCCTCGACCTTGCCAGCGGGCGTGAGCGGCTGCTGGTTCCAGGCGCAACCATGACCTCTTCCGCCCGCTTTTCCCCGGACGGCAATCGGATTGTCTTCGCTATGTCGAGCGCCGGCAACACCGACATCTATGTCGTAAACGCGGCCGGCGGAGCTCCGACCCGGCTGACCAGTGCGCCCGGAGCAGACACCTCGCCCAGCTTCTCACCCGACGGCAACCGGATCGTGTTCGAGAGCGACCGCTCAGGCACTCAGCAGCTTTATGTGATGAATTCCGACGGCTCGAATCAGCGCCGCATCACCTTCGGTGGCTCGCGCTACGCATCGCCGGTCTGGAGCCCGCGCGGAGAATGGATCGCCTTTACCCGGATCAGCGGCGGGGCGTTCGGTGTGGGCATCATGAACCCGTCCGGACAGAGCGAGCGAATGCTCAGCAGCAGCTGGCTTGATGAGGGGCCCAGCTGGGCGCCCAATGGTCAGTATGTGATGTTCCACCGGATCAGCCAGGACAGCGGTGCATCCGCGCTCTATGCCGTTTCGATCAACGGCGGCGCTCCGCGTCGCCTGCCAACCCCCCAGAACGGGTCCGACCCGTCCTGGTCTCCCCTCCAAGACTAATCAGATCGATAAGGAGTTAAACATGCGCAAGACGTTGACCGTCGCGGCTGCGGCGATCGCAATCACCATCGCCGGGTGCGGCAAGAAACCTGCTCCGGTAACCACCCCGCCTCCGGCAGATCAGGCTGGAACCGCCACGGGTGATGATGTCGGGCTGGTCGAGCTGCCCGAAAGCCAGGCGGACCTGGTCGCCAAGGCCGGCTCCGACTCGGTTTATTTTGGAACGGATGAATATGCGCTCGATACCGCCGCGCGGACGACGCTGACGGCGCAGGCGCGCTGGCTGCTCGCCAATCCGAACGTGCGGGCGAGCATCGAGGGTCATGCCGACGAGCGCGGCACCCGCGAATATAATCTGGCGCTGGGTGAGCGGCGGGCAAATTCGGCCCGCGATTTTCTGGTCACTCAAGGAGTGCCGGCAACCCGGCTGACGACGATCAGCTGGGGCAAGGAGCGGCCCGCGGTTCCTGGGTCGAATGAAACGGCGTGGGCGCAGAACCGCCGCGCTGTGACGGTGATCGTGCGGTAGTTTTTTGGTCATTGCGAGCGGAGCGAAGCAATCCACTGGCAGCGCAATTCGCTGGATTGCTTCGTCACTGCGCTCCTCGCAATGACGATTAGTGGTGCTTAGGCGGCGTAGCGTTGCGGCTGGGTCAGCGCCAGCCACGAGCGAGCCTGACGCTGGGCTTCGGCGATCTCGCGCGCTGTCATTTCGATTGCGATCTCGGCGCGGCACTGCTGCCCGGCGGTGCTGCCAGATTGAACCATTTGTGCGCTTCGATCAGATCGACCCCGATACCACCGCGGCCGGTTGAGTAAGTCACGCCCAGATCGAACAAGGCTTCGACATCGCCACGTTCCGCATCCGCAAGCCGGCTCCGAACCAGGAAGTCGGCGGCTTTTTGACTGATTGCCATTTTCGGTCCCCTGTCTCTCCAGGGGACACATTCAGTGGTGACTAGCAAAGAAATGGTTAACACGAAACTCAGGCACCAACCTGTTGAAGTTGCACGGCAAGATTGTCGATCAGCCGGGTTCCCCCAATCGTCGCAGCGGCGATCAGGCGCATTTCTCCCTGCGCTTCGCTGATTGGCTCCAGCGTGTGGCTCTCGACCAGCGCGAAATAGTCGATCCGACTGAAGCCGGCCTGAGTGAGTGCGTTTCGGCCAGCGGCAAGCGCCTCGCCGACCGCGTCTCCACCCTCGATTGAATCTCGCGTCCGTTGCAGCGCGCGTGGCAGTGCGAGCGCGGCGCTCCGCTGATCCGGCGTCAAATAGGCGTTGCGCGATGACAGGGCGAGCCCGTCGGAATCACGCACGGTTGGTGCGCCAACGATCCGCACGCCAAGGTCGAGGTCTGCAGCCATTCGCCGGATCACTGCCAACTGCTGGAAGTCCTTCTCGCCAAAGATCGCGACGTCTGGACGCACATTGGTGAACAGCTTGGCGACAACCGTTGCGACCCCGTCGAAATGGCCCGGCCGAGCCTCGCCTTCCCAGCGGTCG
>CAMLKX010000237.1 GCA_946480515.1 uncultured Sphingomonadaceae bacterium
TTCAGCACTCCGCCGAGCTTCGCCGAGAACGGCACCATCACCGAGAGGGCGGGGCCATCGACGAGCAGCCGCTCCGCGCCGCGATCGTCCCGGTCACTCCGCTGCAGCAGAATTGCACGCTGCTGTGGTGCACCGAAACGATGCGCGGCGCTTTCGTCGATCCCGGCGGGGACCTCGACAAGTTGCGGACGGCGGTCAGTCAAACCGGAGTCACCATTGAAAAGATCCTGCTGACCCATGGTCATATCGATCATTGCGGCATGTCCGGCGTGTTCGCAGCCGACCTCGGGGTGCCGATCGAAGGTCCGCAGGAAGAAGACCGGTTCTGGATCGCCAAGCTGGAGGAGGACAGCAGTTCGAACCTGATCGCTGGCTTGAGGATGGCGATCAGGTGAGTGTCGGGAACCTGGTTTTGGACGTCCGCCACTGCCCCGGCCACACGCCCGGCCATGTGGTGTTCCATCACCCCGCATCGAACCTGGCGATCGTCGGCGACGTGCTGTTTCAGGGCTCGATCGGCCGGACCGACTTCCCGCGCGGCAATCATGCGCAGTTGATCGATTCCATTACGCAGCGGCTATGGCCGATGGGCGACAACACGGCCTTCGTCCCCGGGCATGGGCCGATGTCGACCTTTGGTCATGAGCGCGCGACAAACCCCTTCGTGAGTGATCGGGCGCTCGCAAGCTAGGCGCTTGCTTCCCGGCGGTTTTGCGCTATAGGGCGACCCGTTCGCGACGATCCGGCCGCCGCCGCGGGTCTTGCCCGTTGAGCATAGGCGAGTGATCGTCGCCAATTTTTTTGATTTCACAAGCAAGGTTGCCGAAATGGCCGTTCCGAAGAGAAAAACCTCGCCTTCTCGGCGCAACATGCGGCGCAGCCATCATGCGCTCGCGGTTCCGAGCTTCCAGGAGTGCTCCAATTGTGGAGAACTGAAGCTGCCGCACAACCTGTGCACCGGCTGCGGCCATTATAACGGCCGCGAGATCGTCTCGGCCGAAGCCTGACCGTCCGCGCCGGCGGGGTGAGCAGCCAAGTGGACGCTTCACCGCGAATCGCGATTGATGCCATGGGCGGCGACGTCGGTCCGACGACCATGGTCGCCGGACTTGCACGCGCTCGACGCCAGGACCGCTCGCTCCAGTTCATCGTCTTCGGCGACGAGCAGCTTGTTCGCGCCGAGGTCGACCGTCACCGTGATCTCCGGACCGCCGTCGAGATCATCCATTCTCCCGATGTGATTGACGCGAGCGAAAAGCCGAGCCAGGCGATCCGCCGCGCGGCCACGACCTCGATGGGCATGACCATCAACGCCGTGAAATCGGGCGCTGCCGGAGCAGCCCTGTCGGCTGGCAACACCGGCGCGCTGATGGCGATGTCGAAGCTTGCGCTGCGCACCATGCCGGGGATCGACCGTCCCGCGCTGGCTGCTCTCCTGCCGACAATGGGCGAGCAGGATTGCGTCATGCTCGACCTTGGTGCCAACACCGAGTGTGACGTTCAGAACCTCGTCCAGTTCGCCGTCATGGGCTCGGCCTATGCGCGATCCGTGCTTGAACTGAAGCGGCCGCGCGTCAAACTTCTGAACATCGGCACCGAGGAGTTGAAGGGTACCGACGAGCTCAAGGAGGCCGCGGCGCTCCTGCGCGAAGCGCGTTACCTGCCGATGCAGTTTGCTGGCTTCATTGAAGGCGATCAATTGTCGCGTGGACATGTCGACGTAATCGTCACCGACGGTTTTTCGGGCAATGTCGCGCTGAAGACCGCCGAGGGCACTGCCCGGTTCGTTACCGACCTGCTGCGCAAGGCGTTCACCAGCTCCATCCGGTCAAAGGCGGGCTTCGCGCTTTCCCGGCCGGCACTCCACATGCTGAAGGTTCATCTCGATCCCAACAACCATAATGGCGCGGTGTTTCTCGGGCTCAATGGCCTGGTCGTGAAAAGCCACGGCGGCGCAAATTCCAAGGGCGTCGCCAATGCCGTGCAGGTTGCAGCGCGAATGGTGCGCAACGACATCACACGCAGGATTGGCGAAGACCTCGACAACTTCCGTGCCCACGCCTTTGCGGAGGTCGCCGCGCAGTGACTCGGCGTTCCGTCCTGTCGGGGGTCGGATCGGCCCTTCCCAAGCGCCGCGTGCATAATGCCGAACTGGCGCAGCAGGTCGAGACCAGTGACGAGTGGATCGTCGAGCGCACCGGCATCCGCTCGCGCCACATCGCTGGCGAAGGGGAGACCACAGCCACGCTCGCCACTGACGCGGCCCAGCGCGCGCTGGCCGATGCTGGTCTGTCCGCCACCGACGTCAATCTCATCATCGTCGCGACGGCCACGCCGGACCAGACCTTCCCCTCGTCGGCGACGAAGGTGCAGGCGGCGCTCGGAATCGATGACTGCGTGGCGTTCGACGTTCAGGCGGTGTGCAGCGGCTTTTTGTACGCCGTAACGGTCGCGGACTCGATGCTCCGCACGGGCGGAGCCGAGGTCGCTCTCGTGATCGGTGCGGAAACCTTCAGCCGAATTCTCGACTGGGAAGACCGGACCACCTGCGTCCTGTTCGGTGATGGCGCCGGCGCGATCGTGTTGAAGGCGGAAGAAGGCGATCGCGGGATCCTGGCGACTGCGCTTCACGCCGATGGCCGCCACAATCAGCTGCTGTACGTCGATGGTGGCCCGTCGACGACTGGGACGGTCGGCAAGCTGCGCATGAAGGGCCGCGAAGTGTTCCGGCACGCCGTCATCAATCTGGCCGATGTTCTGCGCGAGGTGCTTGGCAAGGCCGAGCTTGAACCATCGGATGTGGATTGGGTCGTACCGCATCAGGCGAATGCCCGGATTCTGGAAGCGACGGCCAAGAAGCTTGGGCTGCCCCCCGACCGGGTCGTGATGACGGTGGATCAACACGCCAATACATCCGCCGCCTCCGTCCCGCTGGCGCTCGACGTTGCCGTTCGCGACGGGCGGATCAAGCGTGGCGATATCGTTGTGCTTGAGGCGATGGGCGGCGGCTTCACCTGGGGCGCCGCGGTTCTGCGATATTGATTGGCAACGACTTTTCAGCAATGTAACAAAAATTGGCGGTAGCGTTCGTTTCGGATATACAATAAATCTGCGGGCGTCATTCTGCGGCCAGATCGGGGTGGAGAGAAATATGGCGGATGCGGGCGTCGCGCGTGCGGCCAGAGCGATGGAACCACAGGACGACCCAGGCACGCTGACCCGCGCCGACCTGGCCGAGAACACCATCCGCATGAACCTCACGTTCCACATGTCCGACGT
>CAMLKX010000238.1 GCA_946480515.1 uncultured Sphingomonadaceae bacterium
GAGACTGCCGCGGCCGAGCGGATGAGCTACGTCATCATCGTCCCGGCCATGTACAATCTCTGTCTGCGTGAACCGGATTTCGCAAAGTTCGACCTGTCGCATTGGCGGGTCGGAAGCTTTGGCGGAGCGCCTATGCCGGCCAGCGTGCTTGAGACGCTTGCCGCGACGAACCCGAACCTGGCGATGCACAATGTCTACGGCGCTACGGAGACGACCTCTCCAGCCGTGATCATGCCGGCTAGCGAAACACGAAGCAGGCTCGGACAAGTTGGCAAGCCGCTGTCCTATTGTGACATCGTGGTCATGGATGAAAGTGGCCGTGAAGTACCGACCGGTGAGCAAGGCGAGATATGGATTTCAGGACCGAACGTCGTTCCCGGTTATTGGGGCAATGACGCGGCGACCGCATCCTCAATCGTCAACGGATACTGGAAGTCGGGCGACATCGGCAGCATGGACGCAGACGGCTACCTGACCCTGCATGATCGGGTAAAGGACATGATCAATCGCGCCGGGTACAAGGTGTACTCGGTCGAGGTTGAGAACGTCCTCGCTTCCCATCCGTCGATTATCGAGGCTGGTGTGATCGGGCGCCCCTGTCCTGTGCTGGGGGAGCGCGTCGAGGCCTACGTCGTGTCTGGCGATGCTCTTGACGAGGCCGAGCTTCGGCAGTTCTGCTCCCGACAACTTTCAGACTATAAAGTGCCTGATCATATCTACTTCATCGATGGGGCCTTGCCGAGGAACGCCAACGGCAAGCTGATGAAGGCGGTCCTGCGCGAGTGGGATCAGGCCGCCCAGCAACAAGAGCGCTGATCTCCAGACCCCCTTAGCGTACCTCAAGATCCCGCGCATAGCTGCGCGACGCCGCCCAGAAGATCACGCCTCCCAATACCATCAGCAGGCTGATTAGCAGCATGCTATAGCGAAGCGCCTCCTCGCCGAACCGTGCCGTGAAGAGATCACTCACAGATCCAGCCACGACCGGGCCAATCATGCTTCCGACCAGGTTGATGATGACGACCAGCATGGCGATCGCTTGCGTTCTCAATTCTGGCGGTGCGAGTCTGGCCGCGGCCGAGAACGAAGGCCCCATCCATAGCGACGCCAGGAACGCGGTGAAGATCGAGAGGATTGCCACCCAAGGGACCTGCTGTCCCATCAGGTGAAGCGCGGCCCCGCCAGGGAGAGTGAACATGATGACCGTGAGCGGGAAAGAGATCAGAAACCCGATAGCGGGAATCCGCAACTGCCAGCGCTGGTTGCGTGGTACCAGAGCGTCGACGATCGCGCCGCTCGCAAAGCTGCCGGCAATCCCCCCAATCGCGGCACCGATTCCCAACCATGCTCCCGCTTCCAGCATGGTCATGCCGTGCGACCGCATGAAATAAGTCGGGATCCAGACCGCGCCCGCATAGCCGTAGATATTGTAGACACCCATCCCCAAGGCGAGCAGCCGCAGAGACGGGATCTGCATACATGTCCGTATGCTGGCGATCATCGATGGGGGTTTCGACTGGCTCGTTTGTTCCGCAAGATCCCTCCGCCGTTTGGGACCGGTCAGCCAGATCAGGATCGCTAGCGGGATTCCTGGGACGGCCAGAGCGATGAAGGCAGCCCGCCAGCCCCAGGCACCGGCGATTGCCGCTCCGCCAGCAAGGCCGAGCAGAATCCCGAAATAGGTACCCGACGAGAGAATACCCATGGCCGTCGTTCGTCGCCGCTCGCTGAACAGATCAGCGACGAGCGATTGCGAGGGGGGCATGCCGCCGGCTTCACCCACGCCGACCACAACACGAGCCATCGCGAGTTGCCAGATATTGACCGCTATCCCGCAGGCCGCTGTCGCGATGCTCCAGGTTGCGGCAGCCACGGCGAGCACGCCGCGCCGTGACCATCGATCCGCGAGCCGCGCCAGTGGCATGGTCAGCACGATATAGCTGACGATGAATCCGGGTCCTGCGATTAGACCGAGCAGGCTGTCGCTGACCCCGAACTCCTGCTTGATTGCTGGAATCAGGATCGAGAACAGGTGGCGGTCAGCATAGCTGAGCGTATTGGCCAGCAGCAGCAGGGTCAGAAAATAGGCAGCGTAAGCCGGAGAATGAGAAGCAGAGGAGTTCGTCCGTATACTACTCGCATCCACTGCATCCACTCCGCTTTTGTTTTATGGCCGCAGTGAACGCGATTAACGACGTGATTGCAAACCACAACCGACGCAGATGATTACGGCTTAATGGTCTGCTGTCTCAGCCGGGCCGAGGCCGTCAGGACGGGTGCTTCGGCCGATGTGCCGACCTCCACTTGATAGGTGCTATCGGCAACGACCCACCGACGTTGCGTGGCGTCAAAGCTCGCAAGGATCCGCGGGTCGGCAGTGACGCGCACTTCCCGAGATTCGCCCGGCTTCAACGTTGGACGTCCCCAGCCGATCAGCCGCTTGGGCTTGCCGGGAGTTCGAACATAGACTTGCGCGACGTCTGCGCCGGCACGCTGGCCGGTGTTCTGCACGGTGAAGCGCACCTCCAGCCGATCTCCGTCCGTAATCTTCAGACCGTTATAGCGGAAGCTCGTGTAGCTGAGACCGTGTCCAAATGCATAAAGCGGCTTGCGCTTGGTTCGATCGAACCAGCGGTATCCCACGTCGGAGCCTTCGGGATAGCTGAAGGAGAATGGCACCTTGTCGGCCTGCGTGCCGTAATTGGCTTTCTCCGCATTGGTCGGTGCCGGAACATCCCATCCTGGCAGCTTGGGCAGTGGCAATTGATCGAGGGAGGCCGGCCAGGTCAGCGGGAGGTGGCCAGATGGATTGACCGATCCTGCGAGGACTCGGGCGATCGCGTCACCGCCACGCTGGCCGGGATACCACGCAACCAGTACTGCCGGTACCTGCTCGATCCACGGCATCGCGACCGGGTTGCCGGTTTCGAGAACAACCACCGTATTGCGGTTGGCCTTGGCAACCCTGCTGATCAGCTCATCCTGGCCAGCGCCAAGACTCAGATCGCTCGCGTCCGTAGATTCGAGGAACCATTTTTCCGCAAACACGACGGCAACGTCGGCTTTTGCTGCCAAGGCTGCTGCGGCGGCGGGGTCGGTGCCGTCGGCGAAATCAACCGCAGCGTTGGGAAACGCAGCCTTGATCGCGCTCAAGGGCGGCGTGCCCCCATAGCCGCGCTTAATGAACGCGAGCAGACCTTCGCCTTTGACCCGTTCTTCCAATTTCAATCCGCCGACGGGGATTACTTGGCTGGACCCGCCACCGATCA
>CAMLKX010000239.1 GCA_946480515.1 uncultured Sphingomonadaceae bacterium
CGTTGCCCAGGCCATGACCAACCAGCGGCTGGTGCTGGAACAGGTGACAGCGCTCAACACCACGACGGCGGGCATGATCGATTCCACCGGGGAGATGCTCAGGACGCAGACCGGCGCCATCCATGCGCAGGCAGTAAGCTCCACGGTTCCGATGGAAACGCTGCAGCGCGCCTTCCAGAACATCTACGAGACCATGGACCAGATCGACCGCTTCAAGGTCGAAGCTCTCCACAATATGAAGCAGACCGTCGACACCCTCGACAAGGAGGTCGAGAAGTCGCGGGGCTATATTGCCCGCGCCGAGGGCGCCGGCGAGCGCAAGCTTGAGGCGGAGGCTTCGCCGCTCGCGCCGATCGACAGCCGATGACCGACGAGCAGCTCCGCAGCGGCATCGAACGCACCTTCGCACTAATTGACAGGATTGCGCGGCTAATCGGCGAGAACAGCAGCGGCGAGGCGCGCAAGCTCGCCCGGCGCGAGCGCGCGCGCCGGCGGCGCGCCCTGAAGCGCCGGCTGGCGCGGATCGGCATCGCGATCGGACTGATCAGCCTCGCCGCAATCGGCGTCGGATTGTTCATTCCGATTGGCATGTTCGGGTTCTTCGCTGCGGTCGGGCTGGCGATCGGAGTCACCGCCCTGCTCGCCGTGTGGCCGGCCGAGCCAGCCGACACCGCGGCCATCCCCGCCCATCTACCCAATGCCGAGTTGGTGCAGCGTTTCGACGGGCTGCTGTACCGCACCCGACCTGCCCTGCCGAGCCCCGCCCAGTCACAGATCGACGCGCTCAGCGCTCGCCTTCCCCACCTCTCCCGAGTGCTCGAACGGGTCGACGAGCTCGATCCGTCGGCGCAGGACGCGCGGCGGCTCCTCGCCACCCATCTGCCGGGGCTGATTGACCGCTATTGCAACGTCCCGGCCGCCTATCGCGGGGAGCGCGACGGTGAGGGCCTCAGCGTGGACCAGCGGCTGGTTGAAGGGCTTCGCGCCGGACGAGAGGCGCTGGAGGAAATCAGCGACCGGCTGGCGCGGGATGATCTTCGAGCGCTCGAAACCCAGGGTCGGTTCATCCAGTCGCGATACGGTGCACCGGGCGAAGACTAACCTGACCTCAGCGCATCAGCACCAGCTCTTCAGCCATGGACGGGTGCAGCGCCACGGTCTGGTCGAAGTCTGCCTTCTTGAGCCGCGCCTTGACCGCGATCGCAGCCGCCTGAAGGATTTCGGGCGCATCCGGTCCGATCATGTGGATCCCGACGACCTCGTCGGTCGCGCCATCCACCACCAGCTTGTACAGGGACCGCTCGTTGCGTCCGGCGAGGACATTCTTCATCGCCCGGAAGTCGGATGTGAAAGTCTTGACCATTCCGAGCCGGTCTCGCGCCTGGCTTTCCGTCATGCCCACTGCGGCTAGCGGCGGATGGCTGAACACGGCCGAGGGGATGCAGTCATAGTCCACTCTGGTCGGCTTGTTGCCGAAGACGGTGTCGGCGAACGCCTGCCCCTCCCGGATGGCTACCGGAGTGAGTTGAACCCGGTCGGTCACGTCGCCGACCGCGTAAATCGTGGGCACCGAGGTTTGATTGTCCGCGTCGACCTTCACTGCGCCACTCTCGCTGATCTCGACCCCGGCCTCCTCGCAGCCGAGCCCCGCAATGTTTGGGCGCCGGCCGGTCGCGAACAGAACCGCATCCGCCTCGATATCGTCGCAGCCCTTCATTCTGATGTTCAGTGAACCGTCTTCCTGCTTTTCGATCGCCGCGAAACTCGCATTGAACTTGAAGTCGATCCCTTTGGAGATCGAAATTTGGAGGAGACGGTCGCGGATTTGCGCATCATAGCCGCGCAGGATTACGTCCGACCGATTGACCAGCGTCACATGGCTTCCGAACTGGTGGAAGATCCCGGCGAACTCATTCGCGATATAGCCTCCGCCAGCGATGACGATGCGTTTGGGCAATCGCTCGAGATGAAACACTTCGTTGGAGGTAAACGCGTGCTCGATTCCCTCGATCTCCGGCAGCACCGGCCACGACCCAACCGCGATCAGAATCTTGCCAACCGATAGGCTCCGGCCCGATGCAAGCCGCACCCACTGCGGCCCGGCGATGGTCGCTCGCTCAGGGAAGATGGTGACATCATGCGAACGCAAGGTTTCCGTGTAGATGCCTTCGATCCGGGCAACCTCGTTCAGCACATTGTCGCGCAGCACCGGCCACTCGAAATCGCACTTCGGCACGTCCCAGCCAAAGCGCACCGCATCGCTCAAATCCTCGGCAAAATGGGCTCCATAGACGAGCAGCTTCTTGGGCACGCAGCCACGAATCACGCAGGTCCCGCCGACCTTATGTTCCTCCGCAACGGCCACCCGCGCGCCATAAGCAGCGGCGACCCGCGCCGCCCGGACGCCTCCCGAGCCAGCGCCAATCACGAACAGGTCGAAGTCAAATTCGCTCACAGGCCGGCCTTCTCAATCAGAGCGCGCGTTGACGGATCGAATTGGCCGCGCTGTTCGGGATCGTCGATTGAACGCGCGATCTGCTTGCCGAGTTCGACGCCAAATTGGTCGAACGGATTGATCCCGAGCAGGACTGCATTGGCGAACGTCCGATGCTCGTAAAATGCCAGCAGCGCGCCGAGAGTGCGAGCGTCCAGGCGCTGCAGCAAAACAGTCATCGATGGGCGGTCACCAGGATAGCTGCGGGCGGGATCATTGCTGGTCCGGCCGCTCATCAGGGCCGCTCCTTGAGCGAAAGCGTTGAGCAGGAGCTGGCGATGATGTTCCGGGTCCTGCGTGTCACCCTGTTCGGCGACCGCCACAAACTCCACCGGGACGAGTGCGGTCCCCTGATGCAGGAGCTGGAACACGGCGTGCTGTGCATCGGTGCCGGTTCCGCCCCACGCAATTGCGGCCCCGTCGCGACCGATCGGCGATCCATCAGCCTTTACTGACTTGCCGTTCGACTCCATCTCTAGCTGCTGGACGTAGGAGAGCAGCAAGCGCAGGCGCTCGTCATAGGCAAACAGCCCGCGGGTTTGCGCCCCGAAAGCATTGACGTAGAGGCGGTCGATCATCGCCGCGATCAGCGGGACATTGGTCTCCGCAGGTGTGAAGCGGAAATGGCGATCCATCTCCGCCGCGCCCTCAAGCAGTTCTTCGAAGGCTGCCCAGCCAAGCGCGAGGGCGGCGGCAAAACCGACCGAGGACCATAGGGAATAGCGGCCGCCGACCGTCTCCGAAAAGGGCAGGCTCCGTGTGTCGTCGATCC
>CAMLKX010000240.1 GCA_946480515.1 uncultured Sphingomonadaceae bacterium
GTCGCGTCCGCGACATGAACAATCCGCCGGTGGCTGTGGCCGCCCTCGCGGGTCAGGTGCCAGCGCTCGTTGCCTTCACCGACATTGAAGGGAACACCCAGCCGCGCGAGCCGCTCGATCGCCCGCGGCGCCTGGCCGACGACAAATTCCACCACCTGTGGATCATTCAATCCAGCGCCCGCGACGATGGTGTCGTTGACATGGGCTTCGAAGCTGTCTCCTTCTTCGAACACAGCAGCGATACCGCCCTGAGCCCAGCCGGTCGCGCCTTCATCGAGACCGCCCTTGGCAACCACGGCGACGCGATGATGCTCCGCCAGAGTTAGAGCAGCGGTCAGCCCTGCGGCTCCGGAGCCGACGACGACAACATCAAACTCCCTCACTCGCGCACTCCCCGCGTGAGGCTGAGGAATACATCTTCGAGGTCCGGCTCGCGCGTTGTCACGTCAACGATCCCGAGGCCCTCGCGCTGGAGCGAAGCCAGCACTTCACCGGCATTCACCCGGTCCTTGCGATAAGTGATCTCAACCGTGCGTTCGCCGGTCACCTCGATTTTCTCGAAGTTGCCGGACGTCGGCGTCGCCGTCAGATCACGGTCGACCGTCACCAGCACAGCCTTGTCCTGGGTGCGGGAAATCAGCTCGCGGGTGGGCTCGTTAGCGATCACTCGCCCATGATTGATGATCGCGATGCGATCGCACAGTTCCTCCGCCTCCTCGAGATAATGGGTGGTGAGCAGCACAGTGACACCCTCGGAGTTCAATTGCCGGACGTAGCTCCACAATTGCTGACGAAGCTCGATATCGACCCCTGCGGTTGGCTCATCCAGAACCAGAATGGGCGGAGAATGAACCATCGCCTTGGCGACCAGAAGGCGCCGCTTCATACCGCCCGATAAAGTCCGCGAATAGGCATTCGCCTTGTCAGTCAGGTGCATCGCCGTAAGCAACGCATCACTCCGGCGGCGCGAAGGCGGCACGCCATAAAGACCGGCCTGATTCTCCAGCGCTTCACGTGGCGTAAAAAACGGGTCAAAAAGAATTTCCTGGGGAACCACCCCGATCGACAATTTGGCATTGCGAGGGTGGCGATCGATATCGAACCCCCAGATCTCAACCCGTCCGCTGCTCTTCGTCACAAGACCGGCAAGGATGTTGATCAGGGTCGATTTGCCGGCACCATTGGGGCCGAGCAGGCCGAAAATCTGACCGCGAGGCATGGCGAGGGACACCGAGTCCAGAGCCTGCTTGCCGCCCGCATAGGTCTTGCACAGTCCGTCAATCCGGATCGCCGCCATCGTGTCCATGGTTCCGCATAGCCGCGCTGGAAGGCATGCAAAAGCGCCTATACAACAGAGGTAAGCGGTGCGTTAACCAGGTTTGGAGTGCTCGTCTTGAGAGGATCGCATCTAACGCCGCGCGACGATGCGCTCGGCTCTCCTCTCGATGACAGCGATTCTGCTTGCCGCTGCTCCTGCCAACGCGTCGCCACGAACGACCGCGACCGGCTCTCGTGCATTAGTGCTGCATCCGTTGAGCCTGGTCCGCATCAACGACCTCGACTTCGGTGATCTGTCCCGCACCGCCGCCGGTACGGCGACCATCAATCCAAACACGGGTGCGATCACAACCACCGGAGGAGTGCTCAGCCTTGGCGGCACTGTACTTCCGGCGAGGTTCGCCGGAGCAGCGGGAAGTCCCGGCGCCGTCAAGGTGAATCTACCGGCAACTGGAGTGCTGATCACCCGCGTCGGCGGCACGGAAACCATGCTGGTCGACAGCTGGACCGTCACCGGCGCTCCGCCCGGCCAGCTCAGCCGCCGGGAAGCTTTCACCTTCAGCGTCGGAGCCACGCTTCACGTCAGCGCGACCCAAGCCGAAGGAAGCTACGCCGGCTCGTTTAACGTTACCGTGGATTACCGTTAAGAGTTGCGGCCGGATTAACCGCGCCCATTGACGTGCCGTTGAGCCGTGGTGAGGCAAAGCGACCGTCATGAAAGTCCGCTACTCTCCGCCGCTCTTTGCGTTGACCATCGCCGTCGCGGCCCTCGTTGCGCAGCCGGTGTCAGCCGCTCCCGTCGGCGCCTCACCCGAGGCCGTCGGCAAGGCCGTCATCCAGCGGCCGCTAAGCCTCGCCCGCTTGACGGACCTCGACTTCGGAACCGTCGTGGCGTCGTCATCGGCGGCGGGCACGGTCTCGATCAATGCGGTCACGGGAGCGCGCAGCTTTGGTGGAGGAGTGACTGGGCTATCGGGCAGTCCCGGCACGCGTGCGGCATTCGCCGGATCGGGGATCGGCAATGTGGTTGTGCGAGTGACCCTCACTCCGCCGGCGGCTCTTGTCGAACCAATCAGTGGCCAACAAGTCCCCGTCATCGCGATGGGTCTCGACGGCTCCCCATTCCGGTTCACCGACAGCGACGGGGCCTTTTATGTGGGCGTCGGCGGTCAGATTGGGATTGCTGCCAACCAGATCGAGGGAGATTATTCTGCAGCGATCAACCTGACGGCGGATTATTTCTGACCGATTGAAGAGCGACCAGCCCGTTGCTACGTCGTGCGGCATGTCCGTGCCACCTCCCGAAATCATCTATGTGAAGTCGAACACCGTTGCTTGTGACGGGTCCGGAGCTGTCGAGCCATCGCTCGGCCATCCCAGGGTCTACCTGAAGGTCGACGAGCAGGGTTTCGTTGAGTGCGGCTACTGCGACCGCCGCTTCGTGCTGGAGGGCGGCGTCGCCGACCAGCGATGACAACTGACCCGCGGCGGTTCCTTTATCGTGAGGGGATGCTCGATCCGGACCAGGCCCGCGTTTTGACGCGCAGGCATCTTGGCCGCTGCGACGATGGTGAGCTGTATCTGCAATACCGCACCAGCGAGGCGTTCGGATTCGATGACGGCAGACTCAAGACCGCCGATTATCACACTGGTGCCGGGTTTGGTCTTCGCGGCGTGTCAGGCGAAACAACCGGATTCGCTCATGCTAATGAGCTAAGCGGCGCGGCGATCGACCGGGCAGCAGAGACCCTTCAGCTGCTCGATCCCACGACCGCTGCGGCTGCTGCCCCGCCGCCCCGCACGAATCAGACGATGTACGGATCGGATGACCCGCTGACCCTGGTGCCGTTCGCGGACAAGGTGGCGCTGTGTCAGCAGATCGACGCAGCGGCCCGTGCGCGCGATCCGCGTGTCAGCCAGGTCAGTGTCGCCCTGTCCGGTAATTGGAGCGTGATCGAGATCATCCGCGCCGACGGCTTCGTCG
>CAMLKX010000241.1 GCA_946480515.1 uncultured Sphingomonadaceae bacterium
TCCATGGCAACAAGCTTTACGCCGCCACGTCAGACAACCACATGGTCGCGCTCGACGCGCGCACCGGACGTCCGGTCTGGGACGTCTTGCTCACCGACCGCCCGGGCATGCGCAATCCCGGCGGGCCGCTGGTGGCCGATGGCGCGGTGATGCAGGGCTTCGCCAACAACACGGCGGGCGGCGGCCTGATCGTCGCCGTCGATGCCGAAAGCGGCGCGAAGCTGTGGGAGTTCGAGACGGTCGCCAAGCCCGGGAAGCCCGGCGGCGACACATGGAACGGCATGCCGGGCGACGAGCGCAAGGGGGGCTCCGTCTGGACCTCTGGCAGCTATGACCCCATCAACAAGCTCGCCCTGTGGGGCGTCGGCAACACTTACGACACGGGGCCGCTGCGCGACCTCAAGCCGGGCATGAACAACGACGCGCTGTTCATGGAAAGCACGCTCGCTTTCGAGCCGCAGACCGGCAAGCTGGCCTGGTATTACCAGCACAATCGCAACGACCAGTATGATCTCGACTGGGTCTTCGACCGCACGATCGGCACGCTGAAAGTCGATGGGCAGGACCGGCGCGTGGTCATCACCGGAGGCAAGAGCGGCCTGTTCGATGCACTCGACGCCAAGACCGGCAAGTACGTCAAGACAGTCGACCAGGGCTATCAGGATTATATCGACCGCATCGATCCAGTGACCGGCGACAAGCATGTGCGGCCCGAGCTGACCCCCGGCAAGGACAAGGGCCCCGTCTACATGTGCCCGCACGGCGGCGGGGGGCGGAACTGGAACCCGACATCGTGGAACCCGCAAACGCGGGTCCTGTTCGTCGCCGCGCGCGACGTCTGCACCGACCTGACGCCTTCTACCGGCCCGGGCTTCCTCTCGACAGGCGTCAACGCGGTCTACGCCCCGCCCCCGAATGACGACGGCAACTATGGCATACTCCAGGCGATCGACTTCGAGAGCGGCAAAATCCTGTGGGAGACCCGCAAGCGGCAAACGCCGGACATGGGCGTGCTGGCGACGGCGGGCGGACTGCTGTTTACCGGCTGGATGGACCGCCAGTTCGCGGCCTACGACCAGGCCACCGGAGAGGAACTCTGGCGCACCGGCGTAACCGGCGTGCCCAACGCCTCGGCGATCACTTATGCCATCGGCGGCAAGCAATACGTCGCGATGGTCACGGGCGCGGGCAATCCGCTGTCCACTGGCATTCCCGACGTCATTCCCGAAACCCAGCTGCCTTCGGTTAACAGCTCATCGGTCTACGTCTTCGCGCTGCCCGGCAAATAGGAAAGGGCCGGCGCACCGGCCGGCCCTTCCGTTGTTACGGTGCTCGTATCGCTCAGTAGAAGATGCCGAGCGTCAAGCTGATCGCGCGGCCGAAGAAGACGACGAGGACCCAAAACACGATCGATAGCGCCGCGGCGACCCGGACTGCCGCGGGCATCGAAGCGTCACGGTCCCAGTGCTCGACGGTGCGCCAGGTGATGAAATGGAAATACATCATGTTGAGCCCGGCGAGGGTCATCATCGCCATCTTCCACAGGAAGTACGGGTTGATCACATAGCTCGTCGCCTTGCTGACGAACAGCAGCGAGCCCGTGATCGCCGCCCCGATGAAAGCGCCCCACGTCCACGGCAGGGTGTCCTTCGCCGCGACGGTGACGGCGAACTTGTTCGACGTCCAGCCGAGCATGCGCAAGTCAACCACGAAGATCGTGCCGAGCACGGTGACCAGGAAGATCACGTGCAGCGTCTCGAGGGTCGGGAACATCCAGGTGGATTCGGCGATCGTTATGCCGAGCCCGGAGTACTCGATCGATTCCCAGATATTGGTGGGTTCGGGATACATCGACATGGAAAGGCTCCTCAGACCGGCGCGTAGGCGATCCAGCGACCGGCCAGCATCGTGGCGCACCACAGGATGATGATGAAAACGGATGCCGTGCGGATTCCGCCGGTGACGACGCCGCCGGCCGCCAATCGGCGCATGACCCGGCCGTGGAAGAGCAGGCTCACCACGATGACGGCGACGATCAGACCCACCTTGATCCAGAAGATCGGGTTGATCAGTTCGCGGATCGGCTCGGCGATGATCAGGCCGAGGCCGGATATCACCAGGAACACCAGGGCTCCCCAGATCCAGCGAATGTACCGGCGCTCGGTTTCCGCGATGGTGCGGTCGGTCCCGGCGCGTTCGAACAAGCGCAAGGTGACCATCAGCACCGCGCCGAAACCGGCGGCGATCGACAGGATATGAATCACCTGGATGATCGGGATCGCCCAGAAGTTGGTCTGCAGCCACAAGCTGAAAGGTGTTTCGCCGATCCACAGCGACAGTTCGGTCAGCTGCGTCGAGCGCAGCCACTCCGTGAACTCGAATAACAGGTCACCCATCGGAATGCCTCTTCCCTATTGCTCTGGCCGCTAGCGCCTTGAACGCGCGAGTGGCCGAATATGCCGCCGATGCCGAGTTATTTACGGTAACGGCGTGTTACACTCGCCAGCCCGGCGAACGATTGCCTCAGTCCGGAGTAATGCCCTCCAGGTCGCGATGCGCCTCGTCTCGGGTGGCTATGCCCTGGACGCGCTCGGCGGCGAAGCGCGGACTGGTTGCCGTGATGTAGGCTCGTACGAGTGTGTTGCCTTCGTGGCAGGCGTACTCGAAGCTCTGGTAGCTTTCGTCCCGTTGCCACGGGAAGTCGAGCTTGAAGGGAGCGGTCAGAACGATCGGATCCTCCACCCATGCCTCGTATCGGATCGTGTCGGGCCCGGTCATCGTGAAGCGCTCGGTGACCTTGAGCGCCTCGCTCGTCATCAGCTTCTGGTTGGTCGGACCGACGATCACCATCGGCGTCTCGCCGTTGAAATTGGTCGAAACCACAACCAGCGTATCGCCTTCCCAGTGGCCCCGGGAATTGCCGAGCCAGGTTCGCATGCTCTCGGGCAGCCGTTCGCTCTCGCCGACAGGGATGATCCGCGTCTCGTGGATCATCTCGTGGTTGAACGCCACGAAGCCCGGCGCCTGGAAAATCTCGACGCCGTTGTTGTAGGGAAAGGGGATCATCGTCGCCGGCAGCCCGCGGGTGATGCAGCGGTCGAGCGAGTTGAAATCGAGGATGCTCTCGAAAACGTCGTTGTCCCAACTTGACCGGGACGCCTCGGCGCGGCGCTTGCCGCCCGCCGCACCGACCACGACCAGGGGCGTGCGGGTGGCCAGCGACCAGGCGGCCATCGCCGCCTTCGCCTTCACCT
>CAMLKX010000242.1 GCA_946480515.1 uncultured Sphingomonadaceae bacterium
GCGCGCGCTACAAAATCTACATCATCGACGAAGTTCACATGCTTTCCAGAAGTGCTTTCAATGCGTTGCTCAAGACTCTTGAGGAGCCGCCTGAACATGTGAAGTTCCTGTTCGCGACGACCGAGGTGGCCAAGGTGCCGGTCACCGTGCTGTCGCGCTGTCAGCGGTTCGACCTGCGGCGGATCCCTGCCGAGCGGCTCGCCGACCATTTCGCAAGCGTCGCATCAAAGGAGGGAATCGACGCCGATCCGGAAGCGCTGGTGGTGATCGCTCGAGCAGCCGAAGGCTCGGCGCGCGACGGCCTGTCGATCCTCGACCAGGCAATTGCGCATGGTGAAGGGCGGATTGAGGGCGAAGCGGTACGGACGATGCTTGGCCTAGCCGATCGCGGCCGCATTCGCCGCCTGCTCGGCGCGCTGCTCGAAGGCGACGCGACAGCGGCCCTGTCACAACTGGATGAATCCTACGATCTCGGCGTCGATGCCTCGTCGCTGGTGCGCGGTCTGCTGGAAGCGGTTCATTCGATCACGCGCACCAAGGCGGGTGGGGGCGGCGATCTGCTCCAGTCTGCCGAGGAGCGGGAGGCGTCCGCCGAATGGGCCAGCCGATTGTCGTGGGGCAGCCTCCATCGGCTGTGGCAGCTGCTGCTGAAGGGGCTGGCCGACATTCAAGTTGCGCCCGATCCGCACGAGGCCGCAGCGATGGTCCTCCTTCGGGTCATCCATGCCTCGGAATTGCCTGATCCCGGAGCCTTGCTGGAACGGCTCGCACGGGGCGGGGAGGGCGCTTCCCTAAGTCAGCCAACCGGACGACCGGTTCCGGCGAGGGCCGCCGAGACTGCGCAAGCCAGCGTTCCCGTCGATTTTCCGTCGTTTGTCGAAGCCATTGAAGGGTGTGGCGAGCAGATTCTCGGATCGCAACTGCGCAACCAGGTCGGGTTGGTCCGCTACGCGCCGGGGGAGCTGACCCTGCGCCCGCTCAAGCCGGTGGGTTCGGATTTCGTCCAGAAGCTGGCGGCGGCAACCCGGAAATTTGGCGGCAATGCCTGGACGATCACCCTTGCCGACGTCGGCGGCGAGCCGTCGCTGCTCGACCAGGAAAAAATGGCGGAGGAACGCGCTCGTGCCGCCGTGCTTGATGATCCCAACGTCCGCGCGGTGCTTGAGCAATTCCCCGATGCCGTGCTTGAATCCTACACCTCAGCGAAAGGCGCCTGACATGCCGAGCTTCGAAGAAATCCTGCAGATGGCGCAGAACGCCCAGGCCGAACTCCAGAAGGCCCAGGACAATCTCGATCAGATCGAGGTCGAGGGGGCGTCCGGCGGCGGGCTGGTGCGGATCAAGGCGAGCGCCAAGGGCCGCATCATCTCCGTCCACATCGACGAGAGCCTGCTGCAGCCGTCCGAAAAGACAATGGTCGAGGACCTGGTCGCCGCCGCGATCAATGACGCCCGCGCCAAGGCCGATGCTGCCGCGGGCGAGGAGATGCAGAAGATGAGCGCCGGCCTGCCGCTCCCGCCGGGGTTCAAGCTGCCGTTTTAGCGCCCCCCCATTCTGGCCGCTCCCAAGGACTTCACGTCATCGCGAGCAATCCAGTCCTTGTTCGTTATTCCCGCGGAAGCGGGAACCCAGCCGAGCGAACCAATCCAGAAATCAGGGACGAGGCCGGCACGGTGCTGACCGATCCGGCTTGTCAATGCCTTCAGGCAGGCTCGAGCATCTGTATGAAATCGATGATATGGCCTTCCAGGTCGGTGACGACGCCGACGCGAGCACCGTGCGCCTCTACCGTCTCGCACGGGATCAGCAATTTGCCGCCGCCTTTGACGGCCGCCGCGACGGCGGCGTCCACATCGGACACCATCAACCCGATCCAAGCCGCGCCGGGCGCGGGTGCCGGTCGATCGAGGTAGCGGATCAGCAGCAGCATCGAGCCGTCGTTGCTGCCGCTAACCGAAAGGGACCGTGTTTCCTGCCCGTATTCGCCGCCTGGCGCGCTTGTGCGGCTGAAGACCTTAAAGCCAAGTG
The DNA here is from genome assembly GCA_946480515.1 of uncultured Sphingomonadaceae bacterium. Next base: position 2,029 of record CAMLKX010000242.1, read on the forward strand.
CCTCGGTGTAGAAGCGTTCCGCAGCGTCGAGATCGTTCACGACGATCTTGGTGAATTTATAGGATAACAACGTCATCGCCGGTCCCTCCGATATCTGTACAACAGGTTGTTCCTTGTTCGTCATTCCCGCGAAGGCGGGAACCCCGCCGAGCATAGACTCACAATTGGCAGCAATCCTATCTCCGGTACGAGATCGCGCCAGTCCGGATTGGTTGCTTCGATCAGCTTCAGCTTGCACGCGGTTCTATTTCTGTGATCTTTCAAACAGTAACTACGGCACGACCCCGAGGAAGGCATCACAACACTCTTCGTGAACCCGCCAAAACGGTGAATCATGGGGATTGCGGAACGCTTAAGAGAACATTGCCTACGTATAGACCTTCGAACCTTCGATCGAGATTGGGTGCAAGGCCGATTGGTCGATGCCCTCAATACAGCCCACGTTGATAGCGTAATGATCAGGAAGCTTTCGCATCTTATGAAACGTGTAAATTCCGCAGACCTTGCAAAAGTAATGGATGGCAATCTTGGTGTTGAATTGATACTCGACCAGTGATTGTCGTCCTGTTTCGATCTTTAGATCGTTCTCGTGGCAACGAACCATGATTGCTCCATGGCGCCTGCATATACTGCAATCGCAGCGAACCGATTGATCGACATCTGCTTTCATGCTGAACTCGACGGCGCCGCAGTGACAGGATCCGCGATATACCTCTTTCATTTACGAGCTCCGCAATGAAGGCGCTCAGCCAACCGCTGTCGCAGTTCGAAGCATGAAAGATGCCAGTCTGCAATCCACCCCTAGTATTTCATTTAGAGAGCGACCGCTGCGCCAAGGGTGGAACAGCGGCCGCCAGAGCATGCCCGCCAAGCGAAGCACCCGATCTCGCGTAACTCCGCAAGGCCTTCGTGGGCGAGTTCTCTCTCGATAAGGCCGCGCATCGGTAGTCAGTCCGTCCATCTTCGCGAACTAGCTGACGACGGAATGTCTGCAATGGGTGGATAGGGGACACTCTGCGTTCAGAAGAGCTTTGGAACGTTGAGAAACAAACCGCAGCCGCTTGCCACAACAAAAACGATCCCGAACAGCCCCGCTATGCGGGTCTTCGCGACGAAAAGCTCGTCCTTCAAAATACGCTGCTCATGCTGATGATTCCCACGGTTCCGATCCATCTTCAGCCACAAGGCCGGTCTGAAGAGATTAATGTAAACTTGCATTACCCC
>CAMLKX010000243.1 GCA_946480515.1 uncultured Sphingomonadaceae bacterium
ATGGCTGCAGCGCGGTTTCCATGAGCATCGACCCAGTTTCCCGGAAACGCGAGATCGAACAACTTGGGACTTTCGATAAAGACCCCGGCCTGCCGTCCATAAGCGCCTGCTGTCGCGATATGACGGACGCATTTGAACCGCCTGTCCCGAAGCATCATTGCCGTAGCTGCGACGGAGTGAAGGTCGTCAGCGTCGGGTTTGCTATCGAAATTTGCGATGAACAAATCGCGCGCAGGATTGAAGCGGCCAAGGGCGGGCGCTTCACGACATCTTGCAGAGGCCCCCTCTTGCGCAGTCGCACAGGCATTCAAGAATACAAGCAGCGACAGCAGCAGCGTCGCTCCCGAAAGCCGACGTGCGATCGTTACTGAAGCTGCCAAAGCACTCTCCTATTCCTGGAACCGCGGGTTTCTGATCTCGAATATGGGTTGCGGTGAATATCCGGACGCTGTTCAGTTCCCATCAAGCGGAACTCTAATCTCACCCTGCGCGATGCCTGCCGGGAGGCAAGATGCCGGGTGAATGTAAGAAATTGCAAGGACAAGCGGAATGTCAAATTTGACGACCGGACAAAGCGGGGATTCAGATTCACTCTGCTTCATGTCAGCGGGGGAGCTGTGCGATGGTTATCGAGCGGGACGGTTTACGCCGGCAGAGGTTGTTCAGGCACATCTAATGCGGATCGCGGAACTGGATTCCGAGCTCCATGCCTACACAGAAGTTTTTCACGTTGAAGCTGTAGAATCGGCGAGCCTGTCAGGCAGGAGGCACGTTGAAGGGCGAGCGCTGGGGCCGCTGGACGGCGTGCCGGTGGCAATCAAGGATCTTGTCGACATCGAGGGGAAAGCTTGCGCTGCCGGTTCCGCCACCTTGTCCGGGCGCATCGCTCCACAAACCGCCGAATTGGTCAAACGTCTCTTGGCAAATGGCGCGATTCTGCTTGGGAAGACACATACCGTCGAGTTCGCGCTGGGGGGTTGGGGCACAAACGCCCATTTGGGCGCGCCGCGGAATCCCTGGTTCTCTGATGAGCCGTACACGCCTGGAGGCTCATCGAGTGGCTCCGCAGTGGCGGTCGCCTCGCGCATGGCAACGCTGGCGATCGGCACTGATACAGGCGGCTCAGTCCGTATCCCGGCTGCGTTCAACGGTCTCGTCGGACTCATGACCACTCCGGGAGTGATCAGCCTTGAAGGTGTCGTGCCACTCAGCCCATCGCTGGACACGGCAGGACCTATGGGTCGCACCGTTTCGGACGTGGGCATGCTGTTTGATGCGTTGCGGGACGAGCCGATAGTTGGGCGATCATTCAGGAACAGCTTGGACGCTGGCGTGAGCGGCCTTCGACTGGCGGCAATCGGTGCTGGCGAGCTAGAGGGCGTGGATGCCGAATTGGCTCAGGCCTATCGAACGTCGCTCCGGCATTTCGAGGCGCTAGGCGCTGACGTGTCGGTGATCGATCTTCCGCGCAGTTTGCGTGATTTCCACCGTGATTCCGAAGTCATGATGGCGGAAGCCTATGCCTTTTATGGAGAGATCGCAGAGGATCCGGCAACGCAAATGGACCCAGCCGTCCGGGCCCGCGTAATCGCGGGTGCCATCCCGGCTCGCAGCTATATTCTTGCGCGTGAGCGGGCGCGGCAGAACACCAGATCGATGCTGGCAGCGCTGGAAGGATACGACGCGCTCCTGACCCCCACAACAACCACGCTCCCTCTTCCGCTGGCCGTAGTCGATGAATCCACGGCGCCCACCGTGTTCACCCGCTTCGTCAACCAGTTAGGTTTTTCGGCACTCGCGGTACCGAATGGCGTGACGGAACACGGCATTCCAATGTCGCTCCAGATCGTCTGCCGCCCCCATGACGAGTATCTGGCGCTGAGAATAGGACGCGCGTGCGAGGCGAACGATCCACTCGGCGGTCGTCTGCCTGCGATGTGCTGATCATCGAAGATGTGGGGAGAACGGGAAGGCTACCGGAGATTGTTCCTGGTCAGGACAATGTGCCAGGTCGCCATTGCTGCGCGATTTCCACATCGCGCGCGGCGTCGGCTGTTAGTGCCTTGATGTCCACCCAGCCCATGCGTGCGAAAAAATTGGGCAGATATTGTGCCGAGTGGATCGCGGCATAGGCGCGCCAGGCAGATAGCGCATCCTGCAGGTGACGAACCGCTGCCGCTTGATGCGCCGGGTCCCGGCCTCCATCGAATAGCGCCAGATCGCAGGCGCCTCGGATCTTGGCGGCGTAGTAGCGGCCAAGATGGCCCATGGCCTCGAAATCTCCAATCGTCTGAAGCAGGGCCCGGTCCCGTAGTTCAGGTGCGGTACGACGAATTTCCATGATGGTTTGCAATGCTTGCTCCGCAGCGCCTCCAATTTCGTCTGCTGAGTCGAGCGGCGAGGGGTGCAACAAAGTCTCTCCCGAGACCATCTTCTTGCGCCATTCGCGAATGTTGAGGATTTCGGTGCCGGGTGCCGACTTCCCCAACATGAAGTCAGCTACCGTGTAAAAGACGGCTCCGGGCTTGGCGTCCTTCGGCTTGATTCCCCAGCCGCTGCTGTGGACGCATGCTTCCGGGAACCATTGCAGGTCGATGTCACGCCAGAAGAAGCGCGTTGTCGCAGGAATGACCTGGGAGGAAAAACGTCCGGCGGCGTACAGCGCGTCAGCGTCGACCTCCGGATGACGCGCGGCCAGCACGTCCCTGAACCGCGTGTCTGGCAGCGTCGGGTCGAAGGCCAGTCGTCCCCAGATGGTGAAGCTGTACCAATGCTTTTGCATCACCAGAGGACGGTTCTTGCCCAGGTTCTTTCCGGCGTGCTCGCGATCAAGGAAGTCCCGGCCCCAGCAGAAGCCATCAGAGCCCATGTAGAAACCTGCGAGCACCGGAGCCCTAGGCATGTTGCTGATATATTCCCGGGCGAAGTCGGGGTCGCCCCAGCGCAAGCTGTAAAGGTCATCGTTGCGCACCGTCAGCCAGGTCTGCTTGCCCTGTAGCGAAGACCGTCCCTCAAGCTCGAAAAAGGGCGGGCGCGGTGTCGAGTACATATGCGCGATCGAATATTTGTGGCTGAAGGTGAAGCTTTCCGGAAAGCCCGGATAATCCTTCCACACCCGGTTGATGGTCGAGCCGCTGGTCTGGTGGAAGCGGTGGATGAGGTTGACCCGGCGCCTGCTGCCTTTGACGGCATCGCGCACGCCCTCACCATATGTAGCCCAGAGCCACTCTTCCTTCGTTG
>CAMLKX010000244.1 GCA_946480515.1 uncultured Sphingomonadaceae bacterium
TGCTGCACAATTATGGCACGGCGCTTGAGGGAACTCAGCACAAGGTCAAGGAAGCCTTCGTCGCGTTCGATGCGGAGGAAGAGCCGAGCTCGGTGGCGCTTGAGGTGGCACAGCAGGTCCGTGATCTGCTTCGTGCTGCTGTGAAGTCGGGTAAGCCGGCCGTGCTGCCTCACCTCGACAAGCCGCTGTTCCGGGAAATGGCCAAGCTCGCGCTCGGTCTGGAACTGCCTGAAATGTCGATCGATCCAGCGTTCCAGCATGCCGGTTTCACCAGCGATACACGCGTCCGCACTCCCCAGCGGATTCCACCCGCCGACTTCAAGGCGATTATTGTTGGCGCCGGGATGATGGGAATCAATGCTGCGGTGAAGCTGCAGCAGGCCGGTTTTGACTTCCAGGTTCTGGAGCGGCTCGACGAGGTTGGCGGCAACTGGCTCGAGAACACCTATCCTGGCGCCGCCGTCGACACTCCCAGCCGCGTCTACTCCTTCTCATTCGAACCGAATGCGTCCTGGACCAAATATTATCCCAACGGCCCCGAGTTCCTGTCCTATCTCAAGCGGGTTACGGACAAGTACAACCTGCGTGACAAGATCGTTTTCAACACCAAGGTCGAGGGTGCCGAATGGGATGAAGGCCGTGAGGTCTGGACGATCAACACAGTCCGTGACGGCGAGCCCGTCACCTATGAAGCAAATGTGCTGATCATGGCGGTCGGTCCAAACAACAATCCCAATTATCCCAAGGTCAAGAATTTCGACCGTTTCAAGGGTCCGGTGATCCACGGCGCCCGCTGGGATCATTCGGTCGACCTCAAGGGGAAGAAGGTGGTGCTGGTCGGGACCGGTTGCTCGGGTGTGCAGATCGCGACCGCGCTCGCCGACACCGTTGGCGAAATGGTCATCGTTCAGCGCCAGCCGGAGCACATCATCCCCAATCCGGCGGCGCACGCTCCGGTCGATGCGCTGGAAATTGCGGCGATGGAGCAGATCCCGTTCGTAGCTCAATGGAAGCGGCTGCAGAGCCTGGCGAGCGCTATGGCCGACATGCATGGCATGATCATGAAGGACGAGGAGTACGCCAAGGCGACCGGCGGGTTCGGTCCGATGAACGACGGCATGCGGATGATGTGCGATGCCTATCTCAAGAGCCACTTTCCGGATGATGCGGAAATGGTCGAGCTGCTCACACCTCAGTTCCCGGTATTCGGAAAGCGCCCGATCCTCGACTGCGGTTTCTACGACACGCTCAAGAAGCCCAACGTGAAGATCGTTCGCGGCGCGCTGTCCGAGTTCGATGAGAATGCTGTGATCCTCGATGATGGCACCCGCATCGAATGTGACGCGGTGCTGCTCGCGACCGGCTACAAGCTTCATTTCGGCCGGCAGTTCGACATTCGCGGCGCTGGCGGCCGCACGCTCAAGGAGACGTTTGAACCCTATCCCTTCTCATATGAGGGCATGCTGATCCCGGGCTTTCCCAACTTCGTTTTTATGGGCGCGCCCTACAGCTATCTGGTCGCCAATCACGCCGTGGTGAGCGAGCAGCAGGTTCACTACATTGTCGAGCTGTTGCAGTGGATGGTCGACGAGGGTCTTTCGTCCTTCGACGTGACCGCGGAGGCAACCGCCGCCTTCGTCGAGGATGTCGACGCCAATCTCCAGAAAACCGCTTGGGTTCAGTGCGGCAACGCGCATGGCTACTATCGCGATAAGGGGCAGAAGGTCGTCCTTGCCATTCCGCGGCACAACTCACGGATCTGGCATGACCTCCGGTCGCCGCGGACGGAAGACTTCGCCGTCACTCGTCGCGTGGACGTCGAACCCGCGCGCGAGCCCGAAATGGCAATGCTGACAATCTGACAAGACCAACGTTCACATTGAGGGGAGAATACCCATGGCCGAAGTCCGCCCATTCGGAACGACGCGCGCGACTCAATATGGCTTCGCGAAGACCTTTGTTCACGACCTCGACGCGATGGCGCGCTTTTACGAAGAGGTGTTCGGGCTGATCCCGTTCAACCGGCACCGGGACCAGATGTTCGGGCGGGATATCGACGAGATCACCTATCAGTCGACCTACCAAGGCGGTCCGGCGCTGACATTGATCAAATATCTGGATTCCGAAGCGCCAATAGCGGGTGAGGGAGTGCAGGGGTTCATCACCGAGGATCTCGATGCACTTCTCGCTCGCGCTGAGCAGGCTGGAGGCACGGTGACCGGGCCGATCCGCGACATTCCGGATTTTGGAATCCGAGTGACGTTTGTGCTCGATCCGGAGGGTCATGTGAACGAAGTCGTTCAGATGGTGTCGTAATTCCCCTGCGAGCCTCCGTTCCCGTGGTCGCGGGATACTCGGCTCATTGGAGCCGGTGATACGTCGGTGCGTTGTGCCGGAAGGCCTTGGCGCGTCTGCTTTGTGCGCCTAAGCCAACGTCATGCCCACCTCGCGCCTTCGGCTTGATTCTCAATTGCTTGTGCCGGAGCTCGCTCCGACGGACGGCGCTTTCGTGCTCGACCGTGATTGGCGCGTCATCGACCTCAACGAGTGCGCGGCTGCGCACATCGGCACCTCTCCGCAGGATGCGGTCGGACAGCGGTTGTGGGACCTCGTCCCGGACCTGATCGGAACGGAGTGCGAGCAGAACTATCGCGAGTCGATGGACAGGCGGGTGGTCAAGGAATTCATCGGACGATCGGCCGCGCGGGAGGATTGCTGGGTCGAAGCCCGCACTTTCCCAATCCCAGGCGGGCTCGCGGTCCATTTGCGGGACGTGACCGAGCGCCGGCAGCTCGAGGACCGGCTGCGGTCGCGCGAAGAGATTCTCTCTGCTTTCTTCAATCAGTCGATGGCCGGCTTCGCGCAGGTCGATCTGACCGGTCGATTCGAGCTGGTGAATGCCCGCTACTGCGAAGTCACCGGCTACAGCGAGGCGGAGCTGCTCAGCCGGCGCATGCAGGACATCACTCACCCCGACGATTCGTCCCACAATGAGGCGCTGTTCGCCGAGGCGGTACGAACCGGCAGGAATTACGAGATCGAAAAACGCTACGTCCGCCCTGACGGGTCGAGCGTCTGGGTAAGCAATTCGGTGTCCGTAATCCGGCGCGAGAGCGGTGAGCCGCTTGGCCTTCTGGCGGTGGTGGTCGGCGCCGTGATCGCCGGCTTCGCCGAGCGACGCGCCGAGATCGTGCGCCAGCTGCAGGATGCGGCCGCCAAGGTTGGCGGCGGTGCCCGCCC
>CAMLKX010000245.1 GCA_946480515.1 uncultured Sphingomonadaceae bacterium
GATCGAAGGGCGAGGTGCTCGATGCCGCGGTCGAAGCCGTCCGCCTCGCCCGGCGCTACTGCGATGACGTCGAGTTCTCGGCGGAAGACGCGACGCGCAGCGACTTCGACTTCCTGTGCCGCGTCATCGAAGCCGTCATCACGGTTGGTGCCACGACCATCAACCTGCCGGACACGGTCGGCTACACCACGCCTGAAGAAATCTACGACCTGTTCCGCTTCCTCGTCGAGAATGTCGCGCGTGGACCGGACGTCATCTTCTCGGCCCATTGCCATGATGATCTGGGCATGGCCGTCGCCAATTCGCTGGCCGCGGTCCGCGCCGGTGCGCGCCAGATCGAATGTGCGCTCAACGGCATCGGTGAGCGGGCCGGCAATTGCGCGCTGGAGGAAGCGGTGATGGCGCTCCGCACTCGCGCCGACACCTATGGCGTTACGACCAACATCGACACGACCAAGATCATGGCGGCCAGCCGTGCCCTGTCGCAAGTCACCAACGTCCACCCGCCGCGCAACAAGTCGATCGTCGGCGCCAATGCCTTTGCCCATGAGTCCGGCATCCATCAGCATGGCATGCTGATGAACCGCGAGACCTATGAGATCATGAAGCCGGAAGACATTGGGCTGACGATCGACGGGATCGTGCTGGGCAAGCATAGCGGCCGCCATGCGCTGGTCGCGCGGGCCAAGGCGCTGGGCCATGTGCTCGAAGGTGACAAGCTGGACGAGGCCTTTGTCGCGTTCAAGGCGCTCGCAGATCAGATCGGCATCGTCGATACGGCGCGGCTTGCCGCGTTGTTGTCCTCGATCGAACATGGCGAAACCGACAAGGTCTGGACCTTCGTCAATGTCGACATCCATGCGCCAACCAGCAACGGCGGTTCGTCAGTTGCGCGGGTGGAGCTCGAGCATGGCACGCGCGGCAGGGTGACCGAAACTGCCTCCGCGCCGGGCGGACTCGACGCTGCGTTCAAGGCCGTCAGCCACATCGTCGGCCTGGATGCCCGGGTGGAGGACCTCGACATGCAATATGTCGCGGCCGATTCAACCGAAGAATCATCACCCGAGGATCAGCGGGCAACCGTCCATGTCGAGGCCAAGGTTTCGGTCAACGGCGAGACCTTCGCGGGTCGCGCCAGCACCCGCGATATCGTTCCGGGCTATGTCGCCGCATATCTTGATGCGGTCATGAATGCGCAGGCGGTCCTGGCATTCCGCGCCGGAAAGAAGGGCGCACAAGCGGCCTGATCGTCCTTCGAGACGCCGCTTCGACTTCGCTCAGCGGCTCCTCAGGATGAACGGAACATTTTTGAACGCTCATCCTGAGGAGGGACTGAGTAGCTCCGAAGGAGCGTACCGAAGGCCCGTCTCGAAGGAGTTACCCCATCACGCTGAGAACGGCCTCACCGAAGCCGGCGACCTCATGGTCGGCCAGGCCGCAGATGTTGAAGCGTCCGCTGTCGGCCATGTAGATGGCGTGCGTTTCCCGCAGCTGCGCGACCTGCGCCGGGGTAATCGGCAGCATCGAGAACATGCCGTGCTGCCTGGCGATGTAGGCCAGGCGCGGATCAATCGCTGCGAGCTGATCGCGCAGATGGCGGATGCGCCCACGCATGGCATCAAGCTCGACCAGCCAGTCGGCACGGAGCGCTGGGTCCTCAAGCACGATCCGGACCACCGCGCCGCCGTGATCCGGTGGCATCGACCAGGCTTCACGGGTCTGCTGCATCAGATGAGCGAACGCCGTGTCAGTTGCCTGCTTGCTGCCCGTCTTGACGAACAGCGACCCGACACGGTCGCGATACACGCCGAAGCTCTTGTCGCAGCTATGCGCGATCAGCGCTTCGTCCGCGGCCTCGACGACTTGGCGCATGCCCGCGGCATCTTCCTCAAGCCCGTCCCCGAGACCTTGGTACGCAAAGTCAACGAACGGCAGCAGCCCCCGCTCAGCAACAATCCGTGTCACCTCAGCCCATTGATCGGAATCAAGATCGGCACCGGTCGGATTGTGGCAGCAGCCGTGAAGCAGCACGACATCACCGCTGCGCGCCGATTTCAGCGCATCGACCATCTGATCGAACAGGATGCTGGTCGAAGCCTTGTCGTAGTAGCTGTAGTTGACGATCTCGAGCCCGCAGGCCTTCGCCACTGGCGGGTGGTTCGGCCAGGTGGGGTTGCCGACCAGCACCCGCGCTCCCGGCTTCGCCTTCGCGACCAGCTGAAATCCAAGACGCAGCGCGCCGCAACCTCCGGGCGTCTGCAGGCCGGCGATACGTTCGTCGCTTGCCAGCGGACCAAAGATGATCGGGCGAAGCAGCTCGGCGTAGAGCTTGTCGCCCGCGCTCCCGAGATAGGACTTGGTGTCCTGCATCTCCCACAGGATCTTCTCCGCCGCTTTTACCGAGCGCGGAATCGGAGTGCCGCCCTGGGCATCGCGATAGACGCCGACCCCGACGTCGATCTTGTTCGGCCGCTTGTCAGCGTTGGCGAGCGCGATCAGCGCCAGCAATGGATCGGGGCCGACCGGCTCAAGTCCGGCAAACAGGTTGGAGCCGCTCTCCGCGGTGAGGGTCGTTTCGCTAAGCATGGCGCGGCGCTTAGCGGAAATTCGCGGCGCGCCAAAGCAGGAATGATCGCCCTAGGCGCCCTTTGTGATTCCGGCGATCGCCTGGTCGATGATCTTGGAATCCGCGGCGGGATCATTGCGCTCAGCAATCAGCTTGGCGGCCGCGCGGGTTGCCGCGGAAGCAGCCGTGGACCGCAGGGCAGCGATGGCGGCGCGCTCTTCGGCGGCGATCTTTTCCTCGGCCATCCGGCCGCGGCGCTCGACAAGCGCCTCTGCATCCTTGTTGGCCTTGTCGACGATCAGTTCGGCTTCGTGACGGGCGCGCTCGATCATCGCGGCGGCATCGGTCCCGGCGGCATTGGCCTTTGCCTCATACTCCGCCTTCAGCGCTTCTGCTTCCTTGCGCAGCGTCTCGGCCTCGGCGAGCTGATCGCGAATCGCATCAATCTTGGCGTCGAGCGACCGGCCGATCGCTCCTGGCACCCGCTTCCACAGGAGGATTGCCAGAACGATGACCATCGCAATCGCGACCACCACCGGAGCGGTGATGAACCCGCCGACGTTCGGAGCAGCATGGGCCGTTCCGCCGTGAGCCTCGGTCCCGGCGTGCGTCTCGACCGCAGCGGGATGAGCGGCTTCAGCCATTGACCAATTCCTCTTTCACCG
>CAMLKX010000246.1 GCA_946480515.1 uncultured Sphingomonadaceae bacterium
GACCGGCTGAGGCCGGGCGGCGTCATCCTCTCCGGCGGCCCAGCGTCGGTGACCGCCGATGCCAGTCCGCGCGCGCCTAACGCGCTGTTTGATGCCAACGTGCCTCTTCTTGGCATCTGCTACGGCCAGCAGGCGATGGCCGAGCAGCTCGGCGGGAAGGTCGTCAGCCACGACCACAGTGAGTTTGGCCGGGCGTTCATCGACATCGTCAAGCCATGTGCCTTGTTCGACGGCCTGTGGTCGCCTGGCGAGCGTCACCAGGTGTGGATGAGTCACGGCGATCGGGTTGAAGCGATTCCGGACGGCTTCGAAGTAGTCGCGACATCGGAGGGTGCGCCATTCGCCGCGACCGCCGACGAGTCGCGCCGCTTCTACGGTGTCCAGTTTCACCCGGAAGTGGTCCATACGCCTGACGGAGCCAAGCTGATCGCCAACTTCGTGCGCCATGTTTGCGGCCTCGCGGGCGATTGGACCATGGGGGCGTTCCGTGACTCGAAAATCGCCGAAATCCGCCAGCAGGTTGGTGGCGGGCGGGTCATTTGTGGCTTGTCAGGCGGCGTCGACAGCGCGGTCGCTGCCGTCCTGATCCACGAGGCGATCGGTGACCAGCTGACCTGCGTCTTCGTCGATCATGGGCTGATGCGCGCTGCCGAGGCGGAGCAGGTCGTGTCCCTGTTCCGCAATAGCTACAATATCCCGCTGGTTCATGTTGAAGCCGAGGAGCTGTTCCTGTCCGGTCTCACCGGCGTTACGGACCCGGAGGCCAAGCGCAAGTTCATCGGCAAGACCTTCATCGATGTATTCGAAGCCGAGGCGGCCAAGATCGGCGGCGCCGACTTCCTTGCTCAGGGGACGCTCTACCCCGATGTGATCGAAAGCGTCAGCTTCACCGGCGGACCGAGCGTCACGATCAAGAGCCACCATAATGTCGGCGGGCTGCCCGAGCGGATGAACATGAAGCTGGTGGAGCCGCTGCGCGAACTGTTCAAGGATGAGGTTCGCGCCCTCGGCGTGGAGCTCGGGCTTCCTCCGGCGTTCGTTGGCCGCCATCCGTTTCCCGGGCCAGGTCTTGCGATCCGTATTCCTGGTGAGGTGACGAAGGAGCGGTGTGACATCCTGCGCAAGGCGGACTCCATCTATCTAGAGGAAATTCGCAACGCCGGGCTGTACGATGCGATCTGGCAGGCGTTCGCAGTGTTGTTGCCGGTCCGCACAGTTGGAGTGATGGGCGATGCCCGCACTTACGACAGCGTCTGCGGGCTGCGGGCGGTCACCAGCGTCGATGGCATGACCGCCGACGTCTACCCGTTCGACCCGGCGTTCCTCTCGCGCGTGGCGACCCGGATCGTGAACGAAGTCGCGGGCATCAACCGCGTCGTTTACGACTTCACCTCGAAGCCGCCCGGCACGATCGAGTGGGAGTGACGGCCGCCGGTTCAAGGGCTTCAAGATCGAAGATTTCGAAGCCGGGAACGCGTTGGCGATAAAATACAACTGAGCGCCCCTGCACGTCTGTGCGGCGCGAAAAGGTCGGCTTCTTCTTCCGCTCCCTCGGAAGGTGTGCTCGGTCCGGTTGTCTGAGCCGATCAATCCTAAAATATGAAAGGTCAATAGTGGCTGGACGGCGACCTGGAGCGGTTACGCTCGAATGGTCGCGGTGTCGGTTGTCGAGGAGAGATTGATGAGCCACGCGGATCGCTACGACTTAATTGTCCGCGGGGGGATGGTGGTGGACGGAAGCGGCATGCCGCGACGACGCATCGACCTTGGTGTTCGCAACGGGAAGGTTGCGGCGATGGCGCATCTCGACCATGCCGAAGCTGCTGAAGAGATCGACGCCACGGGGATGATCGTCGCCCCTGGCATCGTCGATCCCCACACCCATTATGACCCGCAGATCACCTTTGACCCCTATGCGACGATGTCGTGCTTCCACGGCGTCACAACGGTTCTGGCAGGCAATTGCGGCTTTTCAGCTGCGCCCGTTCGCAAGGATGACCGCGAATTTCTGACGGACATCTTCGCCAGCGTCGAGGATATGAACCCGATCGCCTTGTCGGGAGTCCCTTGGGACGATTTCGAAACCTTCCCCGAATATCTGGGATCGCTGAAGGGCAAGCTCGGGGTCAACTTCGCCTGCTATGTCGGTCATTCCAACATCCGCCGCTGGGTGATGGGCGAGGGTGCCTACGATCGCGAAGCCACGGCGGACGAGATTGCCGCGATGCAGGAGATCGTTGACGACGCCATCCAGGCTGGGGCCGCGGGCCTATCCTCGTCCGCCGCCCCCACGCACCTGGACATCAAGGGACGGCCGGTGCCGTCGCGACGCGCCAACAAGGACGAATTGCTCGCGTTGAGCGCCGCCGCCGGACAGTCACGCCCCGGCACCATCTGCTACCTGCCCGCCAGTGCGATCGGCGGCATGACCCAGGACGATTACGACCTCCTTCTGGAGATTGGCGAAGCCTCAGGCCTGCCTGTGGTCATCCAGGGCATCGGCGGCGCCAGCAAGGTCGATGTGCCGACCGCCAGCTGGGACAGCGCGTCCCGCTTCCTCGACGACGCAACCGCACGCGGTACCCCGGTCTATTCCCTGCTCATGAGCCGTCCGTTCGACCGCACGGTGGAAATCGGCCCAAACAATGTACACTATAAGGCCTGCTTCGAATTCAATGACTTGCTGAACCTGCCGGACGAGGAACGGCGCGCGGCTCTTCGCGATAGCGGGTGGCGCGATCGGGTCCGCCACTCCGTCGAAAACTGCAATCGTGATCCCTCGAAGGGCACGACCCTTCCCGCACCGCAATGGCCTGACGTCTACATCGTTCAGGTCGCCGAGGAACGGAACCGTGGGCTTGAGGGCAAATCCATTGCAGCTCTGGCGCAGGAACGCGGCGTCGCGCCGATGGACGCGATGCTCGACCTCGCCCTCGATGAGGATTTGCGCACCACCTTCCGCTGGCGCACCGAGAGCCCGGAATGGGCCGCCGCCGTGGACATCGCGCAGGGGCATCCGAACATGATCGTCGGGGTGTCCGACGGCGGCGCCCACCTGCACAAGGATGACGGAGCCGACTGGAGTTCCTATTTCCTGCGTTCCTGGGTTCTCAACCGCAAGCGCTGGACGCTGGAGGAAGGCATCCGCCAGATCACGCAGGTCCCCGCCACGATGCTCGGCTTTGCCGACCGGGGAACGCTGCGGGTCGGTGGCTGGGCCGATA
>CAMLKX010000247.1 GCA_946480515.1 uncultured Sphingomonadaceae bacterium
ACCCCGACGCTGACCCCCGAGGGCGAGACCGCCTTCACGAACGCGGTGGCGATACCTTTGGCGACCCCGCGAGCACCGCCGGTCACAATCGCTGCTTTATTGTTAAGCTGCATCAGTTCGTCTCCGCCAGATTTGAACGTTCGCTATTCAGGTAGTTCAGGAACCCAGGCGACGCCGTTGATGTGCGCTCCCCCGTCGGCGAAGATGGTGTTCCCGGTGACGTAGCGGGCATCTTCGCTCGCCAGGAAATAGGCGACCGCGCCGATATCCTGTTCGGGATCGCCCATTCGTCCCATCGGATTGGCGGCGGATGATGCCGCCGCGAGCTCCGGCTGCATTCCCGAGAAGCGCCGAAACGATGCGGATGCTGCCGCAGGGCAGATGATGTTGGCGCAGATGCCATGGCCTGCCCACTCCCGCGCGACGGTGCGAGTCAGGGTACGCAACGCTTCCTTGCTGGCATTGTAGCCGGCGGTTCCGATGTGAGCGTTCACGCCATTCAACGAACACACGTTGATGATCCGCCCCCATCCGCGAGCGCGCATGTGCGGAAGCGCTGCAACCATCGCCCATTTCGGGCCCCAGAAGTTCATCTTGAATTCCTGGTCGAACTGATCGTCCGGGATTTTTTCGACATGCGCGACCCCGGACCCGCGGTACGCATTGTTGACGAGAATATCGATGGTGCCGAAGTGATCGACGGAGCTGGCGATCATCCCTTCGACATCGCTCTGATTGGTTACATCGCAGCGGAAAAACTCTGCCTCCGCTCCGATTTCCTTGAGCTCAGCGGTCGCTTGTCGGCCCTTTTCCTCGTCGAAATCGGCTACCAGAACCGCCGCGCCTTCGCGGACAAAGCGCCGGGCGATGCCTTGGCCGATTCCATCCGCGGCACCGGTGATCACCGCGGCTCGGCCAGCCAGTCTTTTATCACTCATCACGTCGCCCTGACTTATGAATTTAGGAAAAATAGGCCCCGCCGTTGACCGTGACGATGCTTCCGGTGGCGAAGCTGCCGTCGTCGCCGGCCAGGAATGCCACCGCACCCGCGATCTCGTCGGGGCTAGCGAGCCGCTTCATCAGACTGTCCGCGGCAATTGCCTGCTTGGTTTCGGGCGGGAGCGTCGCATAGATCGGAGTTTCCGTCGCGCCCGGGTTCACCGCATTGACGCGGATTCCGCGATCGGCGAGCTCGCGCGCCATTGCTCGGGTCATGCCGAGCACCGCGGCTTTCGCAGCGCAATAGGGCACCGGACCGTCACCCTTCACCGCCGCGGTCGAGCCGATGTTGACGATTGCTCCGCCGGAGCCGGACTCCGCCATGATCCGGACTGCAGCGCGCGAGCAGCGAAATACTCCGTCCAGAGTGACTGCGAGCACCCGCGACCATCCCTCGTCGGAGCAGTGAATTGTCTGGTCGACAAAAATCGTCGGCTCCTCGCCGCGCTCTGTCTGGCCCTGCCGCTGGAACTGCGCCGCATAATAGCGGTCCATGCCATCGCCGGGCGCACTGCCGATCCCGGCATTGTTGACCAGCACGTCAACGCCCCCGAGCTTTGCCTTCACTTCCGCGAATGCGCGATCGACGGAACCGCTGTCGCTCACGTCGCAGGCCAGGCCGATGTGCGGGTCGCCGAGCACTGCACTGGCTGCGGACGCGTCGAGGTCGAGGACCGCCACCCTCGCGCCCTCGGCGGCGAGTCGTTGCGCGATGGCGGCGCCTATCCCTTGGGCACCGCCAGTGACGGCCGCGCGCTTGCCCTGGAGCCTTTCCACCGCGCTCAATCCTCGATTTGGGGACGCCAGGCGACCCCGTTGATGTGCCCACCACCGTCCACGAACAGCGTGTTGCCGGTCAGGTAGCCGCTGCCCTCGCTGGCCAGGAAGACTGCGACGGGCCCGATGTCCTCATAGGCATCGCCAATCCGGCCAGCGGGCACCTGTTGCAGAATTTGGGCGAGCATCTCCGGGTTGGCGGCGAAATAATCCTTTGCCTGCGGGCTCGCGGCGGACGGGCAGATCACGTTGCAGGTGATGCCGTGGCCGCCCCATTCGACCGCGGCTGTCCGTGTCAGCGCCCGCACTGCTTCCTTGCTCGCGTTGTAGGCGACGGTGAACATGTGCGCATTGACACCATTGAGCGACCCAAGGTTGATGATCCGGCCGAACTTCTGCTGCTTCATGACCGGCAGCGCTGCCCGCATCGCCCAGAACACCGCCCAATAGTTGAGATCGAGCGAGCCGCTCATCTCCTCGTCGGTGTGGTTTTCCAGGCGCTTGGGAAAGCTCGCGCCGGCATTGTTGACGAGGATGTCCAGGCGACCGAACCGCTCGACGGTGTTTTTGACCATCGCTTCGACTTCAGCGGCTTTCGTGACGTCGGTCGGTATGTAGAGCGAATCCACCCCATATGTGTCGCGGAGGTGAGCTGCTTCCGCTTCGCCCTGGTCCTTGCCGCGCTGCGCGATGACGATCTTTGCCCCGGCCTCGGCCAGCGCTCGGGCGATGCCCTGCCCGACACCTTGCCCGCCGCCCGTTACTAGTGCGACGCGCCCTTCAAGCGCCTTGCTCATCCATCCTCTCCTCAACCTTGTCTCGCCACGTCGGGTAATCGGTGTAGCCCCTGCGATCATCTTCTGCGCCGGTGTAGAAGGTGGCTCGGTCCGCCCGGGCGAGCGGCGCGCCGATGCGGAATCGCTCGACCAGGTCCGGATTAGCGATGAACAGATAGGCGAAGGACACCGCGTCCGCGCGCCCGTCCGCAATGACCTCTTCGGCTTTCTCCAAGGTGAGGCCCGCATTCTCGATGATCGGACCGGTCCAATTCGCCCGTACCAGCTCGAGGGAATCGAACCCGTCATTGGGGATATGGATCAGGTGGCAGTAGGCGAGGCCAAGTGGGTCGAGGGCGCGCAGCAGGGTTGCATAGGTTTCGGCGGGATCAGCATCGTTCATGCCGTTGAACTTCACGCCCGGGCAGATGCGGAAACCGACGCGACCCGGACCGATCGCGGCTGCCATCGCCTCCAGTGTCTCCACGACAAAGCGGATGCGATTTTCCGCCGCCCCGCCATATTGGTCGGTGCGCTCGTTGGTGTTCGATGACAGGAATTGCATCGGCAGATAGCCGCTGGCGCAATGCAGCTCGACCCCGTCCATGCCGGCGCGGCGGGCATTGCGAGCAGCGGCGACATATTCCGCGATAA
>CAMLKX010000248.1 GCA_946480515.1 uncultured Sphingomonadaceae bacterium
CGCGACGTTCCCGCCGTCCTCGATCAGCTCGACCTGCCGCCGCGCCTCATGTTCGACCACGGCCATGACGAAGCGGACCGAATTCACATTCTTGGTCTCGGTGCGGGTGCCGAATGCCTCGCCCGGCTTACGCACGCTGACGTTGACGTCCGCGCGCATCGATCCTTCCTCCATATTGCCGTCGCACGAGCCGACATAGCGGAGAATTGATCGCAGCTTTCTTAGGTAAGCCCCTGCTTCCGCTGGTGAACGCATGTCTGGGCGCGACACGATCTCCATCAGGGCGACCCCCGACCGGTTGAGGTCGACATAGCTCATCGTCGGGTGCTGGTCGTGCATCAGCTTGCCCGCGTCCTGCTCCACATGGATGCGCTCGATGCCGATCCGCTTGGCGGTCGATTCATCCTTCTCGTCGGTGAGGATCTCGATCTCGCCCTCGCCCACCAGCGGATGGTACAACTGGCTGATCTGATAGCCCTGCGGCAAGTCCGCGTAGAAGTAGTTCTTGCGGTCGAAGCGGCTCCAGCGGTTGATCACCGCGTCGAGCGCGAGGCCAGTGCGAACCGCCTGACGGATGCACTCTTTGTTGGGCACCGGCAGCATCCCCGGCATCGCCGCGTCGACCAGGCTGACCTGGGTGTTGGGCTCGGCTCCGAACGCGGTGGCCGCGCCCGAAAACAGCTTGGCCTTGCTGGTCACCTGGGCGTGGACTTCGAGGCCGATCACGACCTCCCAGTCGCCGGTTGCGCCTTGGATGCGGTAAGGTGCCGTTGCGCCAGCCATCGCTACCACCATTTCTCCGGCTTGGCCGTGAACCCCGCCCGTTCCTCGATGGCGAGCGCGGCGTTCAGCACAGCCTGCTCGTCGAGCTCGCGCCCGATCAAGTGAAGGCCAAGCGGCAGCCCTTGGCTGTCCAGCCCACCCGGGACCGACATCGCCGGCAAGCCGGCCAGGCTCGCGGGGACCGAGAACACGTCGTTGAGATACATGGCGATCGGATCGGCGCTTTTTTCGCCGAGCCCGAACGCAGCGGACGGCGCGGTCGGAGTCAGGATCAAGTCGCACTGTTCGAACGCGCGGGTGAAATCCTGCTTGATCAGCGCGCGAACCTTCTGCGCTTTGGTGAAATAGGCGTCGTAGAAGCCCGCCGACAGCACATAAGTGCCGATCATGATCCGCCGCTTGACCTCGGCGCCGAAGCCCTCGGCCCGAGTCGCCGAGTACATGCCGTTGAGCCCATCGCCGTCCTTGCGCAGCCCGTAGCGGACCCCGTCATAGCGGGCGAGGTTCGACGAAGCCTCCGCTGGTGCCAGGATGTAGTAGGTCGGAAGCGCATGTTGCGTGTGCGGCAGGCTGATGCGGACCGGCTCGGCGCCAGCATTGCGCAGCCATTCCACCCCGCGGTCCCACAGCGCATCAATCTCTGCAGGCGCTCCGTCGATCCGATACTCGCTGGGAATTCCGACCTTCTTGCCCTTGAGATTGCTGGAAAGTTGCGCTTCCCACTGCGGCACCGGAACATCCAGCGATGTGGAGTCCTTGGGATCGAAGCCGCTCATCACCTCGAGCAGGATCGCGCAGTCGCGGACCGTGCGCGCCATCGGGCCTGCCTGATCGAGTGAGCTGGCGAAAGCGATGATTCCCCAGCGCGAGCAGCGGCCGTAGGTCGGCTTGATCCCGCAGATTCCGGTGAATGCGGCCGGCTGACGGATCGAACCGCCGGTATCGGTGCCAGTAACTCCCGGCGCGATCCCTGCCGCCACCGCTACCGCGGAGCCGCCGGACGAACCGCCGGGGGTCAGGGCTGCATTGCCGCCGTCATTCCTGCGCCAGGGCGAGATCACCGGCCCATAGGCGCTCGTCTCGTTGGACGAACCCATCGCGAACTCGTCCATGTTGAGCTTGCCGAGCATTCCGGCGCCGGCCTGGCGCAACTTGGCGGTGACAGTCGACTCATAGGGCGGCTTGAAGCCCGCCAAGATCCGACTGCCGGAGGTTGAATCGACGCCCTCGGTCGCGAACAAGTCCTTGATACCCAAGGGGATGCCGGACAGCGGCCCGGCCTCACCCGCGGCGCGTGCGCGATCCGCAACCTCCGCCGCCCGGAGGGCAAGCTCTGGTGTTTCAACGGTATAGGCATTGAGCGCACGCGCGGCCGCAACCGCCGTGTTGAACGCGTCGGCGACCTCACGCGCGCTGAACTCCCCGGCGCGGAAGCCATCGCGCAGCGCCGTGATGCTGAGGTCGGTGAGGCCGCTCACTCGATCACCTTCGGGACTGCGAAGAAGCCATGCTGCGCGTCCGGAGCGTTAGCGAGAATTGCCTCGCGGCAATTGCCGTCATTCACGATATCGTCGCGCAGGCGCAGCCGGTTCTCGATCACCGCGGTCAGCGGCTCGACGTTAGCGGTATCGACCTCCTGCAGCTGCTCGACAAAGCCCAGAATTGTGTTCAGCTCGGGCGCCATCGCCTCGATTTCGGCATCGCTCATTGCCAGCCTGGCGAGTTTTGCGATGTGCCGTACCTGTTGACTATCTACCGACATGCGCGGCGGCTAGCAGGGGGTCTCGGCCGCTTCAAGCGAGTTGCCGTGATGGCGCCGGCAAACTAGGGCGCTCGGCCAGATGTGCGCCCGCCGCTTCCTTGTCGCCGTTTTCATCCTCACCCTGCTGGTGGTCGCAGGTGCCTTCGCGATCTTTCAGTTCGGGGGGCAGGTGCTGAAGCGGCAGATGACCCCGCAGGGTCACTATAGAGCGCCCCCAGCGCACAGCGGGCCCGATTATCGCTCCGTGACAAGCTGGGCTGCTCGTCCCGGCATGGGAAATGACCCTTCGGCATGGCAGCCGGAAGGTCTGGCTCCGGGCTTCGAGCGTGGTCCCGCCGCGATCTTCTATATCCATCCGACGACCTATCTCGAACGCGACCGCTGGAACGCGCCGGTCGATGAGCCACGTAGCCGCGAGCGAGCCGAACTCTTCGTCCGCAGCCAGGCCAGTGCCTTCGCAGCCTCCGGCGACGTGTGGGCGCCCCGCTACCGACAAGCGGCGTTCGGAGCATTCCTGCTGGACAATGATGATGCGCGCAAAGCGCTCGCCCTCGCCTATTCGGATGTAGCCCGCGCCTTCGACGAGTTCCTCCGGCAAGTGCCGAACGGCAAGCCGCTAATCCTCGCCGGCCACAGCCAAGGTGCGCTGCATC
>CAMLKX010000249.1 GCA_946480515.1 uncultured Sphingomonadaceae bacterium
TTCTGCTGTGCGATGATCGGCGCGTACTGCTTGTCACGGAGGTTGTCGGCAGCGTCGATCAGAATCTGCGGATCGCGGTGGAGCGCCTCGCGGACCCATTTGTCGGCATAGCCTTGGCTCCCGGCAACATAGAGGCCGCCCAGTGTAAGAGCCGCTCCGATGACCCCGCCCATCACCGCTGCCGGGAGCAGCGGCCGCCTGTCTTCGTTCACTCGTCGTCCTTCTTGTTCTTTTTTTTCAGTTCAGCCCGCGATACCATGGCGATGTCCTGCGCGCGCAGATAATCGGATGTGCCCGGAGCGATGCCCTTCATCGCCATCTCTGCGCTGGCGAGCGCGAGCTTGGGAGCACCTTGCAAATTATAACGCTCCGCAGTGGCCAATGCGGCTCGCGGGCGATCGCCTTCACGGTCATAAATGATCCCAAGCTGATACCAAGCGAAGGGATTGTCGTTGTCGCGGTTCACTGCCGTTTTCAGCAGTGTTTTCGCCTCCTGAAAATATTCCGGCTTTTCAGTCGCGATCAGCGCATGGCTCAGGAGCGCTGCGATCAGCGGCGGGTTGTTGGCTCTGCTGACTGCCTCCCGGAGCGGCGCAATCGCCTCGGCGGGATGGCCGGATTCGAGCAGGATCTGACCTTTGAGTTCGAGGAAGAAGGGGTCGCGCGGAGCGGCGGCGAGGAGCGCGTTGGACTCAGCCAATGCTTTTTCGGGGTAGGCTCCAAGATGGTAGGCATAGGCGCGCGCATAATGTGCCGGAATGCTCTGATCGCGCTCGGGATAGACGGTCGCCGCCCGTTTCGGATCGACAAAGCCGATCAGCTTGGCCTTGACCCGTTGGAAGCGCGCCTCAAGCGCAGCGTCTGATGCCTTGGACCACGCCGGATCTTTTTCGTAGATTGCAGTCAGTGTGGAGATGCGCTCACTCGAAAGCGGATGGGTGCGGTCGTAGCTGTCCTTGGCATAGACCGCGAGGCGATACTCCTGGTTCTGAAGCTTCTTGAAGAAATCGATCGAACCCTTGCCGCTGATCCCGGCCGCGGCAAGATAGCGAGCGCCCGCCAGGTCGGCCGAAGTCTCCTGGGCGCGCGTGAAGGCGAGGAACTTGCTCATTGCCGCCTGCTGGCCGGCGGCCATGATCCCCATGGCCGCTTCGCCTGCTCCTGCAGCCATTGCAGCAGCCCCCAGCAGCAGCGACAGGATGGTGATCCCGGTGGCGACCTTCATGCCTTCGCCCATGCGGATGACATGCCCGCCGGCGACGTGGCCGAGCTCGTGGGCGATCACGCCCTGGAGCTGGTTGACGTTGTCCGAGGAGGTCAACAGCCCGGAATGGATGTAGACAGTCTGTCCAGCCGAGACGAAGGCGTTGATCTCCGAATTGTTGAGCAGCACGACCCGCACACTGCCGGGATCGAGCCCGGCGGCCTCGATCAGCGGCTTGGAGAGTTCTCGGAACAGCAGTTCGGTTTCGGTATCGCGCAGGACAGATTGGGCGGCGACCGGCTGAACCGAGGCGGTCACGATCAGCAGCGCCGCCATCAGCAGCCTTGCAATTGCGGTCAGATGTCGCGTCACCGGCATGCGATTCCCACCAAGTGGCTGAACCCGCGATTAAATCCGGGCCGTCGCTGGACGGACCGGATCAACCTTCAGCCGAACGTCCGCTGCCACCAGCCGCGCCGCGGAGTAGAATCGTCGCCCTCACCCGTTGACGAGGCGAGGACATCATTGTCGGCCTCGTGCGGAACTGCAGCCGGCTCCGCGGTCTGCGTCTCCGGTGCGATAGTCACTTCCGGCTCCTCCGTGCTCGGTGCTGGTTCGGCAGCCTTGCGGCGGGTCCGGCGAGGACGCTTGGGCGGTTCCGCGGCACTGGTCTCATCGGCCGGTGTTTCGGCCTGCTCTGCAGCGGGACTCTCCTCCGTCGCGGCCTTGCGGGCGCGCGGTCGACGGCGGATGCTCTTCGGCTCTTCGGCCACCTCGTCCGCTGGCTCTGCAGGATCGAGTTCAGCCTGTGGAGCGGGGGTCTCTTCCAAGACAGGCTCTGCGGCAGTGGTCTCGGGAGCCTTGCGCCGGCTCCGGCGACGGCGCGGCCGTTCCGAGGCCCCATCCTCCTCGACGAGCGGACTGACCTCGGCAGGCGACTCTTCGGGTTCCACCGCGACATCCGCGGAGTCGGGAGCTTCGGTAGCCGCACCGGCTGAGTCCCGGTCTTCCCGGCGTCCACGCCCGCGGCCGCCCCGCCGCCGGCGGCGGCGGCGGCGCCCAATCCGCTCGCCCTCGTCGCCCGCTT
Organism: uncultured Sphingomonadaceae bacterium; assembly: GCA_946480515.1. The sequence continues at coordinate 2,292 of CAMLKX010000249.1, forward strand.
CTCCCGTCCTGACGGACTCTTCCGCCTCTTCTTCCGCTTCATCTTCTTCGTCGATGTCGGCTTCGATTAGATCGTCCGCGTCTTCCACGATATCCACGGCAGGCGGGCGCGGCATTGCGATGGGACGAGGCCCACTGCTCTCAACGCTCATCCGCGCGCCTTCGAAGGTTTCGTCGATCACCACTTCAATGGTGACTCCGTAGCGCTGCTCGATGTCTGCCAGCTCAGCCCGCTTCTTGTTCAGCAGGTAGATCGTGGCTTCGCGCCCGGCACGAAGCAGGATCTTGTCGCCGCGCCCGCGCGCCGCTTCGTCCTCGATCATGCGCAATGCGCTGAGGCCGGCGGAGGAGGCGGTGCGCATCAGGCCCGTTCCTTCGCAATGCGGGCAGGCCTTGGTTGAAGCTTCAAGCACACCCGTTCGCAGCCGCTGACGGCTCATCTCCATTAGTCCGAAGCTGGAGATACGGCCGACCTGGATTCGGGCGCGGTCGTTCTTCAGCGCCTCCTTCATCGCCTTCTCGACCTTCCGGACATGGCTCGACTGTTCCATGTCGATGAAGTCGATGACCACAAGGCCGGCCATGTCACGCAGCCGCAGCTGCCGCGCGATCTCCGCCGCTGCTTCGAGGTTGGTGCTGAACGCGGTCTGCTCGATATTATATTCGCGCGTTGAGCGGCCCGAGTTGATGTCGATCGAGACCAAAGCTTCGGTCGGATTGATGACGAGATAGCCCCCGGATTTGAGCTGGACGACGGGCTGATACATGGCCGAAAGCTGGTCTTCGACACCGGAGCGCTGGAACAGCGGAGTTGTATCGCTATGCAGCTTCACCCGCCGAACGTGGCTCGGCATCAGCAATTTCATGAACCCGCGTGCGG
>CAMLKX010000250.1 GCA_946480515.1 uncultured Sphingomonadaceae bacterium
ACGAGGAATTGACGCAGTGGCGCGGGTCGCGCTGGCCGTCGATGACAACCGTGGTGCCGGGGGTGCAGAGATTGCCGGTCGGCTCCTCGGTCGGGCGCGGCACGCCGAGCAGTTGCAGCTCTAGGCTGACCGGAAAGGCCCGGTCGCGGCGCATCGTCGCGGGCGCCGCCGCACACCTCGCACGGGTGGCTCGCCTGGTAGCGCGACAGCTCCTCGCGCATCCACGCGGATTCGGTCTGCAGCATGCGGCGGTTGAGGTTGCCGATGACGCCTTCGAACGGCTTCTTCACCTCATAGGATTTGCGGCCGTCGATGAAGCGAAGGGTGACCGGCTTGCCCTTGCTGCCGTGGAGGATGACCTGGCGGGCCTCGTCGGCGAGATCCTTCCAGGCGATGTTGAGATCGAAGCCGTAAGCGCGGGCAAGCGAGCTTAGCACCTGCATGTAATAGGGTGAGGGCGGGTTTGACTTGGCCCATGGCACCACCGCGCCCTTGGCGATGCTGATGTTATGATTGGGGACGACGAGGTCCTCGTCGAAGATCAGCTTCTCGCCGAGGCCGTCGCAGGCGGGGCAGGCGCCCTGGGGTGCGTTGAAGCTGAACAGGCGCGGCTCGATCTCGGCGATGGTGAAGCCGCTGACCGGGCAGGCGAATTTCTCGGAGAAGATGATCCGCCCGGGCGGGGCGTAGTCGAGCTTCATGCCGCTCTTAAGCCCCTCTCCTTTAGGGGAGGGGTTGGGGTGGGGGAGAGACGAGCGCCCCACCCCGTCGCCGCTGCGCGGCTCCTTCCCCTCCCCTGAAGGGGAGGGGCCATCGGCGGGGTCGAGATAGGCCAGCCCCTCGGCGAGCTTCAGCGCGGTCTCGAAGCTGTCGGCGAGCCGCGCCTCAATGCCTTCACGCACGACGATGCGGTCGACCACCACCTCGATGTCATGCTTGTACTTCTTGTCGAGCGCAGGGGCGTCCTCGATCGCGTGGAACTCGCCGTCGATGCGAACCCGCGTGAAGCCGGCCTTTTGCCACTCGGCGAGCTCCTTGCGGTACTCGCCCTTGCGGCCGCGGACGACCGGCGCGAGCAAATAATGCCGCGAGCCTTCGGGCAGGGCCATGGTCCGGTCAACCATCTGGCTGACGGTCTGGGCGGAGATCGGCATGCCGGTGGCGGGGGAGTAGGGGACCCCGACCCGCGCCCACAGCAGGCGCATATAATCGTAAATCTCGGTGACGGTCGCGACCGTGGAACGCGGATTGCGCGAGGTCGTCTTCTGCTCGATCGAGATCGCGGGCGACAGGCCGTCGATATGCTCGACGTCCGGCTTCTGCATCATCTCCAGGAACTGACGGGCGTAGGCGCTCAGCGACTCGACATAGCGGCGCTGGCCCTCGGCATAGATGGTGTCGAAAGCGAGCGAGGATTTGCCCGACCCGGATAGGCCAGTAATCACGGTCAGGCTCTCGCGCGGGATGTCCACGTCAATGCCCTTGAGGTTGTGCTCGCGCGCGCCCCGCACGGATATGTGGGTCAGCATGAAGCCAATGTTCCAGATTTGTTCACGGTCAACAAGGGGTAGTCGGCGATCGGTTCGTAGGATGCGCCATCGCGGTTGAGATGGCTCTCGTAGAGGATGAAGCGATCAACCTCGAATGGTTCGGAACGTAGGGCGGCGTTGCGTTCGATCAAGGGGTCAAGCTGCGGCATCGGCCCTGACCAGCGGGCAACCGTGATGTGCGGGTGAAAGGCGCGGTGCTCCGGCTCAAGCCCAACCGACTGGCACACGCGCTCGATCTTGGCGGCGAGCGCCTTGACCGGCTCGGATGGAGCGACGCCTGCCCACAGGACTCCGCCGCGCCGATGGTCGAACCTCCCAAGCCCGTGCAGCGCCAGCGTGAAGCGCTCGGAGCGGATGTTTTGCAGATGCTGGGCCAGGTCCTCCGCCATCGGCCGCTCAACCTCACCAATGAACCGGAGGGTCAGATGTAACTGCTCATCGTCTTGCCAGCGCAGGCTGCCGATGCCTTCCATCATGTCGAGAAGCTGCTCCCGAACCCGCTCTGGCGGGCGCAGTGCGACGAACAACCGATGCATGCTTCAGCCAACGCCTCCCATTCCGTCCGGTTTCGCTTGAAAGCGGTCGTTCTATCCACGATATATTGCAGGCTGACGGGCCTTTCGCCCGCACAAAGGAGATATGATGCAGAACTGGTCTGATCCGCGCACGACCGGCGTGAACACGGCGACCGTCGGTGTTCCGCGCGCCGCCCGCGACGCGGGCCTGCGGTCCTACATGCTTTCCGTCTATAATTACATGACCTCCGGCATTTTATTGACCGGCATTGTCGCCCTGCTGTTTGCGAACAGCGGACTTGCGGCGCAGGTACTTTCGACTCCGTTGCGCTGGCTGATCATGCTTGCACCGCTCGGCTTCGTGATGGTCATGAGCTTCGGCATGAACCGGCTATCGAGCGGGACCCTACAACTGCTGTTCTGGGCCTTTGCCACGGTCATGGGCCTGTCGATGTCGTCGATCTTCCTGGTTTTCACCGGGGTCTCGATCGCGCAGACTTTCTTCGCCGTGGCGGCCGCCTTCGCGGCGCTGAGCCTGTGGGGCTACACCACGAAGAAGGATCTGAGCGGCTTCGGTACCTTCCTGATCATGGGCGTTGTTGGCCTGCTGGTGGCCATGCTGATCAACCTGTTCGTTCAGTCGACCGCTCTGCACTTCGCGATCAGCGCGATCGGTGTTCTGCTGTTCGCCGGCCTGACCGCTTACGACACGCAGAAGATCAAGAGCATGTATGCCTATGTCGCCGGGACCGACATGATGGGCAAGGTCGTGATCATGGGTGCACTCAACCTCTATCTCGACTTCATCAACATGTTCCAGTTTCTGCTCAGCTTCATGGGCAACCGCGAGTAGGACGGACTTACCGGACACGAGAGGCTCGGCGGGAAATCGCCGGGCCTTTTTTTTCGGCGTGCTCAGGCGCGAAGGTGCCTTGCGAAGAAGTCGAGAGTGCGCTTCCACGCAAGGTCGGCCGCAGCCTTGTCGTAGCGTTCGGCAGAGGTGTCGTTGTTGAACGCGTGGTTCGAGTTCTCCCAGATGCGCTTCTCGTAGGTC
>CAMLKX010000251.1 GCA_946480515.1 uncultured Sphingomonadaceae bacterium
GTCCCTGGAGCGGGGAGGAACCGGTGGTCGGGGTCGGGATGTTGAAGGTTCCCGGGCTGGTTCCGAACACCTGCGCCGACATCTTGTCCTTGATTGCCGTCGTGGAGGGCGTGGGGAAGATAGTCGCATAACGCGCTCCCTCGCCCAGTGCGTGCTGGATGCCGGACATGGCCTGAAACATGATTCCAAGCTGAAGCACACACCAGATCATGACGATCATCGTCGGTAGTGCAAAAGCCATCTCGATGGTCGAGGCGCCCTCCTCCTCGCGGCTCAGGCGGTGCAAGAGCGTCATTGGGTCCTCATCCCGGCAGTAGCGGAAATGTGATATTTCCCGTCGCTCTTGATGCCAGCGAAGTGCACCGGGAACATCGGGGTGTATGTATCGGTCACCTCAACGGTCAGGTAACGCGCTTCTCGCTGCCCCGAGGGGCAATTGCCCTCCGGGTCGGACTGCTTCGAGCCGTCGCATTCGAGAATATACTCGACCTCCACATTGTCGGTCGGAACATTTCCCTGCGTCGCAGCCTCGGAGACGATGACCGATTCGACCGTGTCATCCTCGGTCGTCTGCATAACCTTTTCGATCGCCCGCTGAGCCGCCTGCTCGAGCGCCAGCTTGCGCCCGAACGCGTTGGACATGTCGACGATGCCGATCGTCATCAGCGCAAGCACCGGAGCGGCCATCGCCAATTCAATAATTGCCGCGCCGCGCTCGTCGCGCCGGATGGAGTTGATGAGCCGGATCATCCGACCAACCTCACACGGCGGCCGGCCTGAACCGGATCGATCCCGGCGCCACTGCAATCCTTTTTGATCTTGGTCGTATTGTTACCGCTGAACTGGATTCGGCGAGTGACGAACTGGGTGCATTTCGCGGTCGTTCCAGAGCCGCCGTTGAAGGTCACCTGCTGGCTCGGAAAATACAGCACGCCGGTTACGCCGCCGCTTGAGCCGCCATTGATCTTGTTTGGGGCGCTGGCCGGCATGTTGTTGGCCGAACCACCGGAGTCCGTCGCGCGCCGATCCTGATAGATCGCGATCCCCTTATATTCCCCGCTCGTCGGAGCGGTGATGTTCAGGCTCCCCTGCGCGTTCATGTCGAACGTGCCAATGGTCGCTGACGTCGACGTGCTCTTGTTGGTAAGCACGATCGTCGTGCCATTGGTGGCATTCAGCGTTCCCTGGATGTTCGCTCCGCCGCCATTGATGTAGTAGGTCCCGGCTGGAAGGGTCAGCGTCTTGCCCGATCCTACCGACAGAGACTCAAAGCAGTTAGCGGGGTCGCCGTTGGCGTCGACCGCGGTGGACAGGTCCGTATCCTCGGTCAGTGCCAGCGGAGTGGTGGTGACTTCGCCCTTTTTGCTGACGCTCGTCGACACCGCGCACTTCATGTCCGACGGGTTCGGGGTGACGTCCTTGTAAGGGTCCTCGATCTGCGGAACGAACGGGTCGTACTTGTCGACCTGCCAATTGTTCGAATGGGCAATCCCGCCGGCCGATGCAATCACGGTGGCCTTGATGATCGAGCTACCCTGAGCAGCAGCCGAGTTCGACGAGGTTGAGTTGGTAATCAGGCCGCAGTCCATTTCGACCGTGCCACTGCCCGAACCCTGAATGCCCATGGCATTGGTGTTCTCGAGGCTGATGACGCAATAATCGTCCGAGCCGGGAACGCTGGCAGCGGTCGCCTCGGTCTTGATCAACGGCGGATTGCTCATGAACATGCCGCTGAACGAAAGCTTGCGTTGAACCGCAAGCACCACCTTGACCTGCGTGGTCATAGTGCCGGAGTCTCCCGGGAAGCTGATCTGCGGGTAGCTGGAGGCCAGCGACATTCCGGTGTGCTGATTGATCGCAAGGTCCCGGTCCACGGCGGTGGACACGGTGCTCGTGCTGCCGGTCTGGATTCGATCGTAGACGCCGGCGATCGCGGCAGAGTCCGCCGCTCGCTGGAGCTGCCGCTTCCACAAGGCCCACTGAATTGTGTCGGTTGCAAGCCCGGCAGAGCCGACCAGCAAGGGTAAGGTCGCAGCGACAATCACCAAAGTGTTGCCGCGCCGATCGCGAACCAGGCGTCGCACAAGGCTGATCATCGCTCATTTCTCCCGCTGCGCCGGAGGCCCGGCAACACGCATCTGCGACCGGGATAGAGCCCGCAGCGTTACCGACTGCTTCACGTGAGTGGTTAACGGGAAGTAGGACTTGTCCAGGGTCGTCCGCTTGAACAGTCCGGTCTCACACCTACTATACACTGCACCGGCACGATATACCGCCCGCTGCAGCAGTGACCGCGTTCAGGAGGGATGGATATGACTGAGACCAAACTGAAGCTGGACGCCCCAGCGGCGCTCGAAGCAGTTGCTCCTGCTCAAGCGGCAGGTCTCGTCCCACTCAAGGATGAAGAGCAGAGCCAGCTCGATACGCGCGCTGAGCAATTCGTGACCGAGCTGGCGGCGCTCGACACGAACAGCCCCGAATTCGGCAGGAAAGTGGATCAGCTGACCACGATGGGCCGCAAGGAGATCGCGGAGGCGGCGGGCGCGTCGAACCGCTTCCTCGACCGTCCGGTGAAAGCCATTGACGCCGACACCGGCATCGGCACCGATCTGACGGACCTTCGCCGAACCGTCGAGGAACTGGACCCCGCCCGCCATGGCAAGTTGAGCCCCGCCCGCAAGCTGTTCGGGATCATCCCGTTCGGGAACCGGATGAAGAATTACTTCCGGCAGTATCAAAGCTCGCAGACCCACATTTCGGCGATCCTCTCGCGCCTGGCCTCAGGCAAGGATGAGCTGCTGATGGACAATGCGGCGATCGAAACCGAACGCGCGGGGCTATGGAAGACGATGCACCGCCTCGAGCAGATGATCCACATTTCAAAGGCGCTCGACGCAAAGCTCGATATCAAGGCCACCGAACTGGATGCAGTGGACCCCGCCAAGGCCAAGGCGATCCGTGAAACGGCCCTGTTCTACACTCGCCAGCGCACCACCGACCTCCTGACCCAGATGGCGGTGACGGTGCAGGGTTATCTCGCCCTCGATTTGGTCAAGAAGAACAATGTCGAGCTGGTGAAGGGGGTGGACCGCGCATCGA
>CAMLKX010000252.1 GCA_946480515.1 uncultured Sphingomonadaceae bacterium
GACCGATCAGCGTCTTGAAGGCGACCGCCAGGCACTGATCGAGCAGCTGCGTGCCGAGCGGGAGGCTCACGGTCGCGAAGCTGACGCGGCGCTGGCTGCGGCGGGCCAGGAAGGCAGCGACGAGATTTTCCCGGGCGTGCGCGACCCATTCAAGCAGCCGTAGGGCCGCCCTTGATTCTCCGGAAGTGCCGAGTCATTCCTGACCGATGAGTGATCCGGTGGAATCGCTGAGCTTTGAAGAGGCGCTGGCCCGTCTCGAGGAGATCGTCAGACTGCTTGAGCGCGGCGAGGCCCCGCTCGACCAATCGATCGACCTGTATCAGGAAGGCGATCGGCTGAAGCGGCACTGCGAGGCCAAGCTCAAGGCTGCCCAAATGCGAATCGAGCGGATTTCGCTGGGCGAGGATGGTCGGCCAAAGTCGACATCTCTGTTCGATGTCAGTTGACGTCATCGGTGACGACCCGCGTTCGCTTAAACAGGAAGCGGCGCGGGTCTCAGCCGAGATCGACGGTGTGTTCAACGAATATCTGGCGGACTGTGGCGACGGACGAGACCAGTTATGTGCGGCCATCCGGCACGCGGCGCTCGGAGGCGGCAAACGCCTGCGGCCGCTACTGGTCGTTGGCTCGTCGCGTTTGTTCGGGATTGACGAGCAACGCGCAATCCGCGCCGGCACAGCAATAGAGGCCATTCACGTCTACTCGCTGATCCACGACGATCTGCCGTGCATGGACGATGATGATTTACGTCGCGGCAAGCCCACGGTGCACAAGGCGTTCGGTGAAGCCGTTGCCGTCCTTGCCGGAGATTGCTGCCACGCCCTCGCGTTCGAAATCATCGCCGACCCCGCCACTCATGAGGATCCATTCGTGCGGTCGGATCTGACTCTTGAGCTTGCACGGGCAGCCGGCCTGTCGGGCATGGCGGGGGGGCAGATGCTCGACCTCCATGCCGAGGCCACGGACCTCGATCTTCCCGCCATCACCCGCCTTCAGCAGCTCAAGACAGGGGCGTTGATCAGTTGCGCGGTCGAGTTCGGCTCGATCATGGGCCGCGTCCCAGCGGAAGCACGAACGTCCTTGCGCGGATACTCACGCAACATCGGTCTGGCATTTCAGATTACCGACGATCTGATCGACCATGCCGGCACGGAGGGACGCGCCGGAAAGCGGGTGGGCAAGGATGCGGCCGCAGGCAAGGCCACGTTTGTCTCGCTGCTCGGCGAAGATCGTGCAAGGCAGCAGGCACGGCTGCTGGTCGAACAGGCAATCGAACATTTGGCCGACCAGGGGGAGGAGGCGAACCTGCTGCGTGGGATCGCGCAGTTCGCCGTCGAACGGGATTATTGACCATGGCAAGCTCAGCATCGGCCGGCCGGATCGGCGTATATCCAGGGACGTTCGATCCGATTACGCTTGGCCATCTCGACATCATCCGACGCGGCGCGCACCTCGTCGACAAGCTCGTCATTGGGGTGACGACCAACCCGTCCAAGTCGCCGATGTTCTCGGTCGAGGAACGGCTGGCGATGGTGCGGAAGGAGGTGTCCTCCATTTCACCTGACATCAGCGTCGTCGAGTTTGACGCCCTGCTGATGGATTTTGCCGAAGCGCAGGGCGCGATTCTCATCCTGCGCGGGCTCCGCGCGGTCGCGGATTTCGAATATGAGTACCAGATGGCTGGAATGAACCAGCAGCTCAATGATCGGATCGAGACGGTCTTTCTGATGGCGGACGTGTCCTTACAGCCGATCGCATCTCGGCTGGTGAAGGAGATCGCCCGCTACGGCGGAAGTATCGACAAATTCGTGACCAGAGCCGTTGCTGAGCGCGTTGCCGAGAAGCTTGCCGGACCGCGGGCAGGGCTGGCGAACCGTGGCCAGACCGGCTAGTCGCACCGTCTGCGGAGGTTAGCGATGATCCGGATGGCGCTTGTTCTTCTACCCCTTTTGGCATCGGCTGCACTTGCCGGGAAGCCTGCGGCGCCCGCTGCGCCTGTGCGGATCTCGGTTGTTGCTCCGCAAGCGATCGCCAGCGATCCTCAGAACCAATTGCGGCTCGACCTCTCGAATGGCGGACACGTAACCATCCTCCTGCGGCCGGACGCGGCTCCGAAACATGTCGAGCGCATCCGTACGCTGGCGCAGCGCGGCTTTTACAACGGCGTGATCTTCCATCGCGTCATTCCCGGCTTCATGGCCCAGACCGGCGACCCGACCGGAACCGGCGGCAGCGGCTCGGATCTTCCGAACCTGCCCGCCGAGTTCAACACCCTCCCGCATATGCGCGGCATGGTTGCTGCGGCTCGAACCGACGATCCGAACAGCTTCAACAGCCAGTTCTTCATCATGTTCAGCCCCAACTTCGGGCTCGACCAAAAGTACACCGTGTTTGGCCGCGTGATCGAAGGCATGGCCACGGTTGATGCGATCGCTCAAGGCGAGCCGCCGCAGGACCCGACCCGCATCGTTCGCGCGACGATCGGCGGTGTTTCGGCTGCCCCGATCTCGGCGGACCCGGCGCGCCAGAGCGCTGCTCCGCCAGCGGCGGAGCCGCCCGGCGGCTGATGCGCGTCGACCTATTCGACTTCGATCTTCCGCCAGAACGCATCGCACTGAGGCCGGCCCAGCCACGGGATTCAGCGCGACTGCTGCTCGTTAGCGGAGACGAGATTTCCGACCATCAGGTTTTAGACCTGCCGCAACTGCTTCGCGCAGGCGATGTCCTGGTGTTCAACGACACCAGGGTCATCCCTGCTCAGCTGGAGGGACGGCGGGGGGGCGCGCGCGTGGGCGTGACGCTGCATAAGCGGGAAGGGCTGCGCCGGTGGTGGGCGTTTGTCCGCAACGCCAAACGTTTGCGCATCGCCGAGGTGGTCGACTTCGGATCGGATGTCACAGCGGTCGTCACGGCAAAGGACGATGCGGGCGCAGTTCTGTTCGACTTCGCCGGGGAGGAGCCGGTGGAGCTGTTGCTCGAGCGCGCCGGGACAATGCCGTTGCCGCCCTACATCGCCAGCCGCCGGCCAGCCGATGCGTTGGACCGCTCGGACTATCAAACC
>CAMLKX010000253.1 GCA_946480515.1 uncultured Sphingomonadaceae bacterium
GGACCGCGCGTCTGGCGCGCCGAAAGCACATGGTCCGGGTGACTTTCAAGCCCAGGATAAAACACTTCCGCCACCTGATCATGGGTCTCCAGCCACCGCGCGATCGCCAGCGCGCTGCGCTCCTGCTGATCAACGCGCAGCGGCATCGTCCGCAGACCGCGAAGGATCTGCCAACTGTCGAACGCCGAGCCGGACAGGCCAGCCGCGTTGGCCCACCAGTCCATTTTCTCCGCCACCTCGGCGTCGGCAGCAGCAAGCGCGCCCCCGAACAAGTCGTGGTGGCCGTTAATCGCCTTGGTCGTCGAATGCATGACGAGGTCACAGCCGAGCGCGATCGGGTTCTGGCGGCACGGGGTCGGCAGCGTATTGTCCGCGACGACCAGCGCCCCGGCGGATTTCGCCTCCAGCGCTCTCCGCTCGATATCGACCACGCGCATCAACGGATTGGACGGGGTTTCAAGCCAGACCATCTCCGCCCCACCGCCGATTGCGTCGGCGAATGCGGCATCGTCGCGCTGATCGACGAAGCGGACCTTCAGCGTCCCGTTGTCGGCCAGTCCCTGCAACAATCGAAAGGTTCCGCCATAGCAATCGTGCGGAGCAACCACGCGTGCGCCCTGCGGCAACAGCAGCAACGCCAGCATGCACGCGGATTGCCCGCTGCTGGTGATCGCGCACCCGGCGGCACCTTCGAGCTCCGCCAGCGCGCGGCCGAGCAAGGCGCGGTTGGGGTTCACCGTCCGCGAATAATCGAAGTCAGGCTTATCCTCGGGCGAGTCCCACTCGAACGTGTCCGAGCTCCACAGAGGCGGCGCGATACTTCGATAAAATTCGTCGCTCACCACGCCCGCGGTCGCGGCAATGGTTGCCTCATCACGCGGGCTGCTCATGACCGCTCCTTAAGCGCATTTGCGATCAACTCACCGATCGCCGGCTCCTTGAGGAAGGCGTCATGGCCGTACATCGAATGCACCAGCTCCAGCCGCGACGGCCCGCCCAACGCGGACTCGAGCGAGACGCTCTGCCCGCGCGGGACCAGCACATCTTCCTCGACTCCGACCACAAGCGTTGGATTGGTGATCCGTGCGGGATCGACGCGGTGACGGTCGATCGAGGCTGACAGGCTCAAGAAGCGGCCGGGCGGCATCAGCTCGACGAAGGATTTGCCGCGCGCTTCGAGGTAATGGCCCGGTGCCGGGGTGCTGAGAGGATCGTGATGATCGATCCCGCCGGCGAACCGCTCCCCGAATTCCTCCGCGGTGCGGTAGGTCAGCATCGCCATGCCTCTGGCGATGGAAAGCGCCTCGCTGGCACACCCGTTGGCGAGACCCATTCCGACCACCCGCCGCTGAAGTGATCGCGCAGCGCTGGCGAACGGATGGGGTTCGGCATTGGCGGAGATGACGATCAGCTGCGTGGAAGGATTGTCCGACTGCTCGGCCCAGGCGAGCGCGACCATTCCGCCATAGGAAGCACCGATAATGGCGTGGACGGGTTCGCCGAGTGTCTCGATCACCCCATCGATGATCGCCGCCTGCTCATGCGTCGAGGCGGCGAAGCGCCCGCTGTCGTCGGCAAGGAAGTCGATGCCGAGAATGCGATAGTCAGCGGGATCGATCGCGCAGCCGGGTCCGAACAGGCGGCTCCACCAGCCACGCTCGCCTTGCTCGCCGCGCACCACCGCCGCACTGGCTGAAATGCCGCCCAGGACGATCAGCAACGGCGCCCCTTCCCGGCCGGTAACCAGGGCGCGCGTCCGGCCAGGAAGCGACTGAGCCGCGATCCCGGACAGCCGGACCGGCACGTCGACCCGCTGAAGCGGCAGCGCTTGAAACTCCGATTGGACAGCCGTCTGCAACGTCTTCGTTCCTATCGTTCACTCGAACGACGCTGCCAGACACCCGCTTGGTTGCCGTGCCGGCCGCATCGTTCCTCCTTCGAGAAACCGCCACCTTGCCCGGGGAGGCAGGTTGGCGTGGGCGCCAAGCCCACTCTTGATGCTTTGTCGGTAGCCGTTCAGCCCCGACGGCGACGGGACTTACCGGGTGACCGGTCACTTGTCACGGGGATTTTACATGCGCCGCAGGCCGCCCGCGACAGCGAGCGCAGACGTCCGGCCGCGGGCCCTCAGCCCTTGACCTTGTAGGCGGTGATCACCCCCAGGATGTAGGTCATGAACAGCGCGAGCTGAACCTTTCCGCTGGGATCGCTCCAGCCGAAATATTGCCCCCCAAAGGCAAACAGCAGCACGAACATGGCAATCGCCAGGATGCCCATTCGAGATCCCCATCACCTTGCCGGACGTTCCGGCAAACGTGAAACATGCCTGCTGATCCTTAACAGGCGGTAAAGCCTTGCCCGCTCCGGCGCTCGGCGTCATAGGCGGCATATCCAGCAACACGAGGCGGTTCGATGAAGGCGCGTGTCTACGTCACTCTGAAGCCTGGGGTCCTCGACCCTCAGGGCAAGGCGATTCACCACGCGCTTGAAGGGCTCGGCTTCGACGGCATCGCGGACGTTCGCGCCGGCAAGCTGATCGAGCTCGACCTGGCGGACGGAACCAGCGATTCCGACATCGAGGCGATGTGCCGCAAGCTGCTGGCGAACACCGTCATCGAAAATTACCGGATCGAGCGGCTGGGCGCCTGATGAAGAGCGCGGTCATCGTCTTCCCCGGTTCGAACTGCGACCGCGACCTCGCCGTCGCGATCGAGCAGATGACCGGCCGCAAGCCGGAGATGATCTGGCATCGCGAGACGGAGCTGCCGGACGGACTTGGCCTGATCGGCGTTCCGGGCGGCTTCTCCTACGGCGACTATCTTCGGTCGGGGGCAATCGCGGCGCGGTCTCCGGTCGTGCGGGCAGTAGCGGAGCAAGCGGCGCGCGGAGTGGCGGTGCTGGGCATCTGCAACGGCTTCCAGGTGTTGACCGAAGCAGGCCTTCTTCCCGGCGCGCTGATGCGCAACGCCAACCTGTCGGACATCTGCCGCACCGTCCCGCTGGCGGTGGCCAACA
>CAMLKX010000254.1 GCA_946480515.1 uncultured Sphingomonadaceae bacterium
TTGCCAATTGTTAGCGTCAATGTCGCGATAAAGGTTGATGGCCTTCACACCGGTTGCAGCATCGCTGTACGGTGTCCCTTCACGACCACGGATCAGATCGTTGGGGTCCGCAACCATCTGCGCGAGATTGGAATTGACCCCGCAACCGAAGTTCGACGTGGTCTTGTTCGCGTAATTTGGCTGGGCCGGCTGGCTCCAGTTCGGGCAGCCCGGAACTCCGATGCTGGTCCGGCTGACCACAACTCGCAGCGTTCCGGCAGGAACCGCGCTCGGCGTTACCGGAGCCCCTTCGCTCAGCAGCAGTCCATAGCGGCCCGCGATTTCAGCGATTTCGCGCCGCTCGGCTTCGGAATAGGTGCCATCCAGATAGACCGCGTCGCCATAACCCAGCACCAGCGTTTTGAACCAGGCGTCGAGCCGCTGTGCCTCGCCCGGAGCAAGGCCGCTGGCGGGGGCCGCGACGTCGAGCGCAAAATCCGTGCGCGCAATCACCGGCTCGTTGAGGGAGGCGAGGCCGCGGGCGGGCTCGTCATAGGTCTTGTGCTGGCAGCCGGCGAGGGCACCGGCCGCGAGCAGGGTGAAGCCCAATTTGCGCATCGTGAAATCCTTCCTCTTGCTCGCGCGGGTCACAGCTTGAACCCTGGTGCGGCAGTGGTCGCCGCCGCGCCTCCGACCGGAATACCGACCGCGGGAACGGGGGTCACCGACGTCGGCCGCGGACCTGACGTGCCGGTGTAGGTCTGGCCTTCGAACACCATCTGCGGGGTTGTCGGCGCGCGATAACCATCCGTCGGGAGCGCCATCCGGGTCGATACCGGCCGCACCAGATAAGGCGTGACGATGATCACCAGCTCGGTTTCTGCGCGGCGGTACTTGGTCGAGCGGAACAGTGCGCCCAGGATTGGCAAGTCCCCAAGGAATGGGGCCTTGTCGATGTCGTTATTATTCGAATTGCGCAGCAGGCCGCCAATCATGAAGCTCTGGCCCGAGCCGAGCTCGACAGTAGTCTCCGCGCGGCGAGTGGTCAGTCCCGGCACGAACAGTTCGCCGATCCGGATTGAACCTTCGTTCGTCAGCTCGGAAACTTCGGGTCGGACCCGCATCGAAATGCGGCCGTCGGCCAGGACGATCGGAGTGAAGGCCAGGCTGACGCCATATTCCTTGAACTCGACCGAGATCCCGCCAAGGCCGGTCTCGGCGATGGGAACCGGAAATTCGCCACCTGCGAGGAAGCTTGCCGTTTCACCTGACAGTGCGGTCAGGTTCGGCTCCGCGAGCGTGGTCACAAGACCGTCGGTCTCTGCTAGCGCGAGGCGGCTGATGATGTCCAGACCGAATAGGTTCCCGCTGGCCCGCAGGGTGGTCCCAATCGGATTGCGGAGCACCGACCCGTCGGTGACGCTGATGCCTTCGCCCTGAGCGACTCCGAACCGGAACCCGCCGGTCGAGTCTTGCGTCAGCAGGTTCACGCCGATTTCCTTGACGAAGCTGCGGTTGACCTCGGCGATTTTCACCCGGAGGTTCACCTGCAGCGGGGTGGCGGTCCGCAACCGGTTGATCGGCAGGATGTCGAGCGCATCGCCTTCCTTCTTGCCAGGATTCAGGTAACTTGTGACGATCGCCTGAGCGTGGGCAGCATCGGATGGTGAAGCAACGGTGCCGCTGAGAACCGCGACCTGACCGATTGTCATCACCTCGATGTCGGATTCCGGCATCGCGGCACGCAGCACGTCATTGACCGACGACAGATTTTGACTGACCCGGACACTGGTCGCGTACACCGTCGATCCATCAGCTGCGGTGGCAATCACGGTCGCCTCGCCCGCTTTTTTGCCGAAGACGTTCATCTGACGTGAATTGCTCACATGAACGTCGGCGACCTCCGGGTTCGAAACCCACACATCAGAGATCTTGTTCGAGAGGTTCACGACCTGACCCTCGCCGATCGAGAGTACCGTCGTGCCTGACGGGCGGTAGGTGCGAGCCTGGGCCGCAGCCGGCTGGGCCATGGTGACTGAACCGAGGCAGATTGTCAGAGCCCCGAACGCAGTGCCGAGACGAGCCCGGCGGCTGATCTTAGAGTATTTCATCTTAGCGTGCTCCCACCGGAACGACGGTGATGGTGTTGCCGCGAGCCACTCGAATTGAAGGCCCGCTCGAAATATCGCTGGCGCCGGAGCCTTTCGCGGCATCGCCAGCCTGCGGCTTGGCCGGAACGGTCGTACGCTGGTAGCGCGAGACGTCGCCGCCCGTGGTGAAGGTCGGATTATGATCCGCCGGCCGATTGGCGATCGCCAGGATCATCTTGCGCTCTTCGGCCGGATTGGCGCCGCGCGGCAGCTTGACCTCGCCTGAGGCGACGGCGCGTTCGAGTTCAGAAGCGCTGTCGGCAATCGAGCGGAGGACGAGCGAGATGGTGCCGACACTCTGCGCAACCGCAACCTTCTCGGCGATCTTCGGGGTGACTTCGAGCGTCACGCTCGAGAAGGTCTTAACCTCGGTTTTGCCGTCCGCATCCTTGCTGTCGATCCGCTGATCGGTGGCGAGGACGCGAGCATTGCGAATGATCGTCTCGGAAACTTTCAGCGGTGGCCCATCGCCCCCGCCAGCCACGTCCTGCGTGAGGACAATGTCGACGCGGTCGCCTGGAAATACGAAGCCGGCAACGCCGCTGGTCGTCGAGACCGGGACGGTAACGGCGCGCATGCCCGGGCCAAGCGCCGCGGCGAGGAAGCCACGGTCCTCAGGTCCGACGAGCGAGCCCTTGGTGATCGGCTGGCCAGCCGTAACCGCATAGCGCACGACTGTGCCGAGCAGCTTCTTGGGGTCTGCATCCGGCGCGCCTTCCGTGAAGTAGGCGCCTTGCACCAGTTCCTGCGGCCAAGTTTGAAAAGCGAAGCTTTCGGCGTCGATGATGGTGCCGACGGCAAGAGCCTTCTTGGCGACCAGGATTTTCGGTGCGCGGCCGAGCCGGCCGGCGACCGCCTGCA
>CAMLKX010000255.1 GCA_946480515.1 uncultured Sphingomonadaceae bacterium
ATGGAAGGCGACGTCATCGTGACCCAGGAGCTGTTCAAGTTCGAGTATCTGGACGAAACTCCCGATGGGAAAATCATCGGCGAGTATCGTTCGATGGGATTGAGGCCCTACACGATGGACAAGGCCAAGCAGTTCGGCTTTGACCAGCCCTATCTCGAGGCCTGCCTCTAAGCACATTCAGCCGGCTTTCCGCGGCACTGAGCGGCGGATTTCGCTTGCCACGGTTCGCCGCCGTGATAGCTGGCGCTCGTTCGCTGCCGATCATCTGGCTTGGGGCACCGACAACGGCCGTTCGGCACCTGTCCGAAGCGCGTGACGCGTCCTGGAGAGACTAGAGAATGACGAATCTGAAGATCATCACACGCGACGGAAGCGAGCATGAGATCGAGGCCGCGGACGGACTGACATTGATGGAAGCGATCCGTGATGGCGGGTTCGACGAGCTTCTGGCGCTCTGTGGCGGCTGCTGTTCCTGCGCGACCTGCCACGTCCACATTGCTGATGATTATCTGGGCCGGCTTCCGGACATGGCCGAGGACGAGAATGACCTGCTCGACAGTTCCGATCACCGCAACAGCAACAGCCGCCTGAGCTGTCAGATCCCGCTCACGGACAATCTGGACGGAATGACGGTGACCATCGCGCAGGAAGATTGACACACTTCAACATTATTCAGTGTTCGACGGAACCGCCTGATGATCCAATGGTTTCCGGGTCTAAAGGGGGCGACTGTGCCAGAGACCGGGGCCTGCAGCGACAATTCACTCGAAGCGATGGCGGCCAAATGCCGCAAGCTGGCTTCGGCACTTGCCGATCAGCGAGCGACCGACGCGCTGACTCGGCTCGCCGAGGATTATGAGCGTCAGGTCCAGAGCTTGGACCCGCACTCGACTACCGCCCGCTCTCTGCCTCACAGCTGAGGCTGCGCGCCGCCTAAATTGCGAGCAAGCCCACGATCATGATGCCCCACAGCGCCGCGGACAGGCCAATCAGGACGCGGACCTTGGCGTTCCAGTTACTCTGAGGCTGACCAGCGTCCTCCTTGTGCGGGACATCCGATGTGACAACCTCAGGGCGCGGGGCTTCCGCGAAGGAGCTTTTGAGCAGAGACGCGCTGACCACCCCCGCACCGATCGGCTCGAGGAACTGGCAGCCGTAGAAGTTGCCGCTGTTCCAGATCACTCGGGCGTCAGCAGCTTCGAGTTCCGGCAGATCCACGGCGATCTCGTCGCCAATCCGCAGCCGCGCGCGTGTTTCGATCAACAGCCCGGTGGAGGAGAGGTCGTGTACAGCAACTTCCTGATGTTCCCGCCCGACGGCGGCCGACGTGCTGAGGCTCAGTCGCCGGCGCCTTGATCGCCGGGATTCCTCAAGCGCTTCGATATGTGCCAGGACCGCCATCACATTCCTCCTCGCCGGGAGGATTGATGCAATATAGTTAACAAAGGGTAATCAGCTGCACCCGAAACGCCGGCTCTGCTGGTCATGCCAATCCCCCTTGTTCGCGAGGCTAGCACATCAGGAGATCTGCAGAAGTCAGTCCGGCTCGTCGAACAACAACTTCGCCAGAGAAGCGCCGCCTGCAGCGCCCAACAATTGCGCAAGCACGAACAGCGGCACGTCCTCAGGTGCAATGCCTGCGAATGTATCGGACAGGCTCCGGGCGACGGTGATTGCCGGGTTTGCGAAGCTTGTGGACGAGGTGAACCAGTAAGCGGCGGTGATGTAGAGCGCGACAGTCGCGGGCGTCCAATTCGCCCGATAGCGCACCGAGCCGAGGATTGTCAGAACCAGCCCGAACGTGGCAATCGCCTCACCTGCCCACTGTCCAAGACCTGTCCGTGCTTTGACCGATAGCTGCAGCGTCGGCAGGTCAAACATCAGGTGGGCAGCCCAGGCGCCAAGCACACCACAGGCGAGTTGAACCATGATGTAGCCAGCCGCCTCACTCCATCGAAGGTCGGAGCGCGACGCGGCAACCAGGCTCACCGCTGGGTTCATGTGGGCGCCGGAAACCGGCCCGAGCACGGTGATCAGCACGAACAGGATGGCGGCTGTCGCGACTGTATTGCCGAGAAGCGCAACTGCATCGTTCCCGGCCGACAGCTGGTCAGCCATGATCCCGGACCCGATCACGCAGGCGAACAGAAAGAAGGAGCCGACACCCTCCGCCGCCAAGCGCCGCCCAAGCGGCGGTTGATCAGGCCACATTCTGGTCGGTGACGCGCCCGATCTCGCGCAGGCGGGTGCGCAAGCTTAATTCGTCGATGGTTTCGAGCGGCAGCGACAGGAACAGGCCAATCCGCCGCTGAAGTGCATAAAACGCGTTACGGAACGCCTGCGCCTGACCTCGCCCCTCGACGGCTGCCGGGTCCTCGATGCCCCAATGCGCGGTCATCGGCTGCCCCGGCCAGATCGGGCACGTTTCGCCCGCAGCGTTGTCACACACGGTGAACACGAAATCGAGTTGCGGCGCTCCCTTGGCGGCGAACTCATCCCAGCTCTTGGACCGTAGCCCTTCCCTCGGAAAGGCAACGTCGCTCAACAGCTCCAGCGCGGCCGGATGAATCTCGCCCTTGGGGCGGCTGCCGGCGGAATAGGCGCGAAATCGCCCTTGTCCTTCCTTGTTCAGAATCGATTCCGCGAGCACCGAACGGGCAGAATTGCCAGTGCAGAGGAACAGGACGTTGTAGATTTTGGTCATTGATACCCCCGCCACTGTCAAACAGCCAATCTGTGACAAAGCCGTGACAAGATCCCTCAGCGAGGCGATGCTTTCAGAAGAGAAGGAAATGGCGCGCCCGGAACGATTCGAACGTCCGACCCTCAGATTCGTAGTCTGATGCTCTATCCAGCTGAGCTACGGGCGCGCGGCAGGGGGCGACATAAGGACAAGCCACGAACCGCGCAAGCCTCGGCTTGATCGCTCAGCGCGATTGCGCCTCCTGCAGACCGGCCTTAGGTGAGA
>CAMLKX010000256.1 GCA_946480515.1 uncultured Sphingomonadaceae bacterium
CCCGCTCGCCCGGGTTGCCGACCGATGGTCGCGCCGCAAGGTTCTGGCGATTGCTGTCGCAACATGGAGTTTCTTCAATACGGTCACGGGGATGACTGCGAATGTCGCCCAGCTGGTCGCGGCCCGCATCACCGTTGGCATCGGTGAGTCCGGCGGGCCACCGGGTATCACATCAATCATCGCCGAAATCTTTCCCAAGGCAGCACGTTCAACAGCGCTCGGGATCTATGCGATGGCGCCTTACCTCGGTGTGCTGCTTGGTTTGCTCGGGGGCGGTATTCTGAGCGAGGCCTTCGGCTGGCGCCAAGCGTTCATCTGGCTGGGAATTCCGGGTGTGATTCTGGCCCTGTTGTGCTGGACCACCTTACCGCGCCGGGGCGCCAATTTCATCCTCTCACCGGAAGGAAGTCTGAAGCTCGTCCGGGTCTTGCTGCTCTGCTGGGAGCGCCGCACTCTGCGCTTCGCATCTCTAGGCTCGGGCACGTTTAGCACCTTCGCATTAGCCGTGATGACCTGGATGCCGAGCTATTTCGTGCGCTCGCACGACATGACAATTCGGGAAGCGGGAATTTGGATTGGGGTGCTGTCGATCTCGGGTGGAGTCATCGGCACATTGATAAGCGGGCTGCTGGTTGACCGATTTACGAAACGCGACCTGCGCTGGCAGTTACGGGTCCCGGCGATCGGCCTGATCCTCTCCGTGCCATTCTTTGTCGCCCAGCTTTTGTTGCCGGCGGGATTTTATCTTGAGATTGGAACGCTCAGAGTCCCTGTGGTGGCTCTGTTCGGCTTTCCAACGTCCCTGCTGTCGGCTCTTTACCTGGCGCCCTACATGGCCTCGATCGTCAGCGTCGTAGCGCCATCGATCCGTTCCCAGACGGTGGCGACGATGGGCCTGGTGGTTAATCTGATCGGCGCAATGGTAGGACCCTTCGTCACTGGGGCGTCAAGCGACTATTTTGCGGGGCTCTATGGCAATGAGTCGCTCCGCTACTCGCTGCTCGCAATGACTCCAATGATCGTCCTTTCCGCGTTACTTTTCTGGAAGGCGAGCACCCATTATGCCTCGGAGAAGATATCCTGAGTACAATGGGCGGCCGTCAAAGTTGACGATGAGTGACGCGGACGGCCTTGAACCACCGGCTATGCTGCTGGAGGAGGAGGGAGCACTCGCGCGTCAGGAGGTGGAGTATCGCGCCTTTGTGGAGGCCAATCTACCCCGAAATTATTTAGCGCATTTCGCCCATGGGGTGCTCGGCATGACCGGGTTCCGCCTGATCTCCGCACCAACCCTCCTACCTGCCTATTTGTTCAGCATGACCGGCTCCACTGCGATGGTCGGGCTGGGCCAAGCGCTGCAGCAATTAGGATCGGTGCTGTCACCGATCGTCGGTGCCACTCAGATCGAACATCGGCGCGAGGTGATGCCCGTCGCGGTCCGACTGGGTCTCGGAATGCGGGTGCCCTTGCTGCTCATGGCACTTGCCGGCTGGTTTATGACCGGTGCGCCATTGTTGCTGACGATCTTTGCGCTTCTTTTCGTCTTTGGCTTCTTTTCGGGTTCGCAGAGGGTCGTGTTCCAAATGATGCTCGCCAAGGTGATCCCGATCACCAAGCGAGGGAAATTGCAGGCGTGGCGCAACTTCGCGGGCGGCGGTCTGGCTGCGCTGATCAGCTACTTCGCGGGCACCTGGTTCATCGAGCGGAATATTCTTGGGAATGGCTACTCCGCCGTGTTCATGCTGTCGTTCATCCTCACAAGCATGGGATTGTTTGCGCTTTACCGGTTGATGATCGAACCAAGATTGCCGACGGTTCGACCCCAGCTTGGAATGCGTGCTCGCCTCCGCGAGGTACCGACGCTGTTCGCAGACCGGGACTTTCGCAACTTCATCGTTGCGCAAGCGCTCGCGATTGCAGGCCGGATGTCGTTGCCCTTCTGCATCCTCTATGTCGGCGAGGCCCGGCAACTATCCGGAGCTTACATCGGGCTGCTCAGCCTTGTCTTCCTCGGCGCTGACACGCTCAGCAATTTGGCGTGGGGAGCGCTTGGCGACCGCAAGGGGTTCCGCGGGGTGTTCATGCTGTCGCTGCTGGTGTGGATCGCATCATTGGTCCTGCTGATCCATGTCGATGCGAAGTGGGCAATTCTGCTGACTTTTGCGGGACTCGGAGCGTCACAATCAGGATATTCGATGAGCTCATCGACACTGGTGCTTGAGTTTGGCTCCCGCGATGACATTCCGATGAGGCTGGCCTTGTCGACGAGCACTGAGACAGTCATTGCCAGCCTTGGTCCGCTGTCCGGCGGGATCATCGCCGCACTGTTCGGCTATACTCCGCTTTTCTGGATCTCGATCGCGTTCCTAGCACTCAGCCTGATCACGTTGCTGATCGTTGTGCGAGAACCGCGGCACCGTCGAGGCTGAAATCACCCACTCGCCTCCACTTTCTCTGCCCACCGACCTAGCAGCTGCTGTGACAGAACAAGTTCCTACACCGCTCATCACCGGCTGCTCGGCTGGATTGGGTGTTGGCTCAACCCTGCCTCCGCTGACCTAGTGCAGGGTGCACAAGTTGCGCTACTGACAAACAGTTGTTGCGCGGCGGTTGAGGATTCGCGGTGGTTCGTGGGCGAATTGCAAATGGCGGCGTACTTCGGGTCTCAGCTGACAGGCTGCGGTTGACCCTGTGCGTCCTCCTGATCCTGCTGGGGATTAGCGTAGTTGCCGGGTGGCTCCTGCGCATCGAGGAACTCAAGGCCGTTGTGCCCGGTCTCTCGACGATGAAGTTCAATACGGCCGTTGGGTTTGTTCTGGCCGGCCTTGGCATTGCCGCCGCCGGTCGTGAGACCAGGCTCTTGGTGCACGTGGCCGCTATCGCGGGGCTTTTGCTGGGGGCGATCGGGCTCGCCACGATTGTGCAGTATGGCTCAGGGCTTCATCTCGGGATCGATGAAGCTGTCGTC
>CAMLKX010000257.1 GCA_946480515.1 uncultured Sphingomonadaceae bacterium
AATCGCGACGAACTCCCCCTGCGCAAGTTTCAGAACATTGTTGCGGCGATCGATATAGACGAGTTGATCAGGAGCGATTTCCTCCATGATGTCGCCGGTCTTGTAATATCCCTCCTCGTCGAAGACTGCGGCGGTGGCATCCGGGCGCTTGTAATAACCCAGCATGATGCTTGAGGTTTTAAGGAGCAGTTCGCCGCGCGGGTAAGGCCGGTCCGTCTTGAAATATCCGAGCTCCGGGACGTCATCGAGCTTGTAGTCAATTACCGGGGGTCGGACGATGCGATTGTCGGTCAGCACGGCGGCGACTTCGGTCGCGCCGTAATTGTTCCCCAGCCTATAACCCAGGCACTCTTCCATGAACTGGAGAACTTCAGGGGCGAGCGGCGCGGAAGCGAAGGATGCGACGAGCAACCGTCCGCCGAGGAGAACATCGCGCGTCTCGCGCAGCAGTTCGGCCTTCACCGCCTGGAAGTCCGCGCCCGGGACGGATCGCCGCTCCAGTGCAACCTGATATTGCTGATAGATCATCTCGCACACGCGCGGGACGAGCATCATGTAGCTCGGACGGCAGATGCGCAGGTCGTCCAGCAGTTCGGACAGGTCCTTCTTGCCGGTGAAATAGCCGGTTCCCCCCAAGCCCATCAGCGAGAAAACGATGCTGCGCCCGGACGTGTGGTTCATCGGCATGTAGATGAGGTTGATCATCGGCATCGGTGAATCCACCAGCCACAGCTGCTTGATCATCCGCTCAGGCAGCATTGCCCCTTTTGGTAGGCCAGTACTTCCCGAAGTGTAGTAGATGGTGGCGAGCCGCTCGCCATCAGCCTTGTCGAAGAGCGGCGCCGGCGGCAGAGCCTTGCCCTTCGCCAAAGCGCTTTCCAGCGTGACCAGCAGGTGCGCCAGACCCACGTCCGCAAGCCTTGCCTGAGCAGCCTCGAACCGTTCCCGCTCATCATCGACCTCGGGATGATAATCGAACAGCAATAGGCCGCGCGGGCGATGCCCCTGAATGATCAACTCAACGCCGGTCTCGACATATTCAAGGCTGACCGCCAGCCAGCTCGGCTCCACCTCGTTGAAAATGGACAAGGTTTGCTGGAGCGCCGCATTGGCCTGAAGGGGAACTGTCACGACGCCATTGTGGATGCCCGCCAGGTCAACCGTCGCGAAATCCACGCTTCCAAAGGCGAGCAGGCACAGAAACTCGTCCGCCCTGAGCGCCTGGTCCGCATCATTGTGCCAGAAGGCAGCCAGTTGGCGCGCCCGTTCCCACAGCGTCGCGTAGCTCGTCGTCTCGAAATGCTTCTGAATCTCCCGCGTCGTGCGGCCGGTTGCCGGATCGGTCAGGAGCTCAACTGCGCGATGGGCCAACGCTGGCCGCCCCGCATAGCCTTCCATGCAGGTTGCAACGATCCGCGCGAGGCTGAGCCCTTGGACCCGTTTTGCAACGTTGATCGCGGGGTCTGGCAGCGCAGCGGCGATCTGGGGATCTGTCTCGACCAGGAACTTCAGCCGAGTTGCAATACCCGCGGCGAAGTCTTCGACCGACACCGTATATTGCGCGCGATCGAGCTTGTCCTGGATCCCCATTATTCCTCTCCCACTGACTCGTCGGGACAACTGCCCTGCGCCGGAACAGGGTTCCGAGCGGCGGGTGCAACGCGAACAGATCAAATTTCTAATGGCCTGGTCCAGTGACCTGCCTGAACAGCAATCACTGCAATATTTGGCAGTTACCAAGTTTTGTCAATGGGCGTTTTTTTGCGTGCGTCAGGTTGCCGCATGCGGCGCAAGCGGCTTCCACCCGCCCCGCTCATTTCCCACTTTCCGCTGGAGAGGGTGGTTGCCGGAGCTAGCAAACCGCTCGCGCGATCCCGGCACGCGGAAGCCGCGATATGTCTTCGGAGGTAATCGTCTTGGCCAGATCGGTAAGGCCTTTGACGGCCACATTGACGATCTGCGGCATGCTTGATGACCAAGGCCGCGCATATCCTGAAAACATGGTCATGCCGTCGACGGCGCCATAAATGAACAGTGCGACAACAGCGGCATCTTCATGCTTCAGCGCGGGGTTCAATTGTTCGACCAGCCGGGTGATCAGCCGGTGGACGTGGCGATGCAGTGCCTCCAACCTGTCGGCTACATATTCATTGTGATTGGCCATCGCCCATAGCTCAGTGAACAGATAAGCGGTCTCTTTCGTGCTTAGGTCCTCAAGAATATAAGTGATTAGCCGGGCCAGCGCGTCCTCTGCGGAAAGCCCGTGTTCCGTCATCGCGCCATCAATCTGGCGCTCGCCAGTGAGGATTATCTCGTCGAGCAGTACCTCGACCAGCATCTCCTTGCGAGGGAAGTGATGGTTGACGTGCCCAACCTTCAAGCCGCACTGCGTTGCGATTCGCTGAAGCGTGAACGCGGTCGCCCCTTCCTCGATCAAGACATGCCGGGCAGCGTCAAGGATCGCGGCCACAGTCTCCGCGCCGCGGGAATAGATGCCTGGCTTTGAACGTTTTGATTTGGGTTGCTCGGTTGTCATGAGCCGGACATATTTCCTGCATCGATACGATCAACGGAAAAGATCTGCGGCAGGTCCGTCGGTGCCGCAAACCTGATCGTGTCACCTCGGGCAAAGTACTCGACCTCGACCGCGATGGGCTTCGGTGGCGCTCACGATCTTCGATCGACGGCGGTTGACCCGGGCTGTCCCTCGTGCGGGTATTTCCGTATTGACTAAACCTTAGTTAACAGGAAGTTAAAACAAGTGCAGGTCGATATGGGAGTGGGTTTTACAAAGCCGACTTGAGTGTCGTCGCCAACACCCCTGGTGTGAAGGGATGGCCGTTCAGGCCTGCAAAATCCAGAGAGACGGGCGTCGGCCTGTCTCAAGGACAGGAAAAGGGCCCGTGGCACTCGCCCACGCATC
>CAMLKX010000258.1 GCA_946480515.1 uncultured Sphingomonadaceae bacterium
CGCGGAAGTTCGGGCAGTCGGATGGGGCGGCGCAGGCCGACGGGCCCGCCGAGCTTGGCAATGGCATCCTGCTCAAGACGGGTCGCTTCGGGCCCTATGTCGAGCAGGGTGAAGGGAAGGAGGCCAAGCGCGCCTCGATCCCCAAGGATGTTCCGGCCGACGGCCTGACGCTTGAAATGGCCGAGAAGCTGCTGTCGCTTCCGCGCGAGATCGGAGCCCACCCGGAGACGGGGCAGCCGATTGTCGCGTCAATCGGCCGCTACGGACCCTATCTGATGCACGACGGTAAATATGCGCGGCTGAGCTCGACCGCCGAGGTGTTCGAGACGGGCATGAACGCGGCGGTGGTCAAGCTGGCGGAGGCGGCGGCGGGTGGGGGACGGCAGCGCGGCGCTTCCCGCGAGCCGATCGCGGTGCTCGGGGCTCATCCGGAAAGCGGCAAGGAGATCAAGGTGCTCGAAGGCCGCTTCGGTCCCTATGTCAGCGACGGCGCGACACATGCGACGCTGCCGAAAAGCGCCGACCCGAAGGCGGTGACGCTGGGCGAGGCCGTGGCTTTGATCGACGCCAAGGCCGCCAAGGGCCCGGTGAAGAAGAAAAAGAAGGTGGTGCGCAAAAAGAAGGAGTGAACGTCATTGCGAGGAGCCGCAGGCGACGCGGCAATCCAGCGGCAACTGGATTGCGCCGCTATGCTCGCAATGACGACATACACCCTCGGCAGCCCGGATCCTTGATCAGGCGCACCGCTCGCCAGCTCAGTTCCACCCCGTCGAACAGGAACAGCTTGCCGGCAATGTCCTCGCCGATGCCGGCGATGGCGCGGATGGCGGCAAGCGCGGCGAAATTCCCCACGGTTCCAGTAAGCGCGCCAAGCACCCCCTGTTCGGCGCAGGTATCGCAATCGTCGGCATCGAACGCGTCGCCAACAAAGCAGCGGTAGCAGGGCTTGTCCGCTTCCCAGCCACGAAACAGGCCGACCTGGCCCTGGAAACGGCTCGCGGCCGCCGACAGCAGCGGAATTCCGAGCTGGGTGCAAGTGTCGCCCACTAGCAGCCGGGTCGCGAAATTGTCGCACCCGTCGATCACCAGATCATGGTGCTGAAGCAGCGCTTGACCGTTGTCGCCTGTCAGCCGTTCAGCGAGTGGCATCACATCGACGTGAGGATTGAGCGCGCTTGCAAATGCGGCGGCGAGGACGGCCTTGCTCTGCCGGATCTCGTCCTCGCGAAAGATCGTCTGCCGCTGCAGGTTCGAGCGGGCGACAGTATCGTCATCGATGATCGTCAGGCGGCCAATGCCTGCTCCGGCGAGCGCCGGAATGACCGCGCTGCCGATCCCACCCGCGCCGATCACTGCAACCCGCGCGGCCTTCAGCTTGAGCTGGCCGGCGCCGCCGAATTCAGGGAGAACGAGGTGGCGGGCGTAGCGGTCGAGCTCCTGGTCGGTAAGCGTCACTGTCCCGTTGAGCCAAACCCGCCGCTGCCGCGGGCCGTCGCGCCAAGCTCTTCCGCCTCCACGAAATGGGCCCGGAGCACCGGCGCCGGGACCAGTTGCGCGATCCGCTCGCCCCGCCGGATGGCGAATTCCTCGCGCCCATGGTTGATCAGGATGACCTTCACCTCGCCGCGATAATCGCTGTCGATCGTCCCGGGCGTGTTGAGGCAGGTGATGCCGTGCTTGAGCGCGAGGCCGGAGCGCGGCCGCACCTGGACTTCATACCCCTCGGGGATCTCGATAGCGAAGCCGGTCGGAACGGCGGCTCGGGCGCCCGCGACCAGCACCAGATCGTCGGCAGCGCGCACGTCGAGGCCGACCGCATGCTCCGTCTCATAGGCCGGGAGCGGCAGCCCGTGACCGTGGGGCAGGCGGAACAACTTGATGGTGATCATGAGAGCTCCTGGGCAATGCGGGCGATCAGCCGGCGCGCGACTGAATCTTTCGGCTCTTCCGGCCAATGCTCCACCCCCTCGGCGGTGACGAGATGAATGCGATTATGTTCGCCACCCATCACATCGCCGGATACGTCATTGGCAAGGATCCAGTCGGCCCCCTTGGCCTGCCGCTTGGCAACCGCATTCTCGGCCACCTCGTCGGTTTCGGCGGCGAACCCGATCAGCAGCGATGGGCGGTTCGGATGATCGGCGAGGGTCGCGAGGATGTCGGGATTGGGCGAAAAGATGAGCTGCGGCGGCCCTGACGACTTCTTGAGCTTGGTCGGGCTCGGCTCGACCCGCCAATCGGCGACAGCGGCGACCATGATTGCCACATCGGCCGGCAGCGCCTGCTCGACTGCGTCCGCCATTTGCCGCGCTGTCTCGACATCAATCCGCGCGACCCCTCCTGGAGTGGGAAGGGCGACCGGCCCGGATATGAGCGTAACCCGGGCGCCTGCCCGCGCGGCCGCGGCCGCGATTGCGAAGCCCTGCTTGCCCGAGGAGCGGTTGGCGATCACCCGCACCGGATCGATCGGCTCATGCGTCGGACCGGCGGTGACGAGGATGTGCTTGCCAGCGAGCTCCTCCCCGGAACGGGGAGGGGGACCATGCGAAGCGTGGTGGAAAGGGGATAGGGAAGGGCCAGGCTCGTGGGGAGCCCCCTCCGTCAGCCCTTCGGGCTGCCACCTCCCCGTTCCGGAGAGGAAGTTTTGCAGCTCCGCCGCGATATCGACCGGCTCCGGTAGGCGTCCCGGTCCAAATTCACCGCAGGCCATTTCACCCTCGACCGGTTCGATGACGAGGATCCCGTCGGCCTTGAGCTGCGCGACATTGCGCTGCGTTGCTTCGTGCTGCCACATCCTGACATTCATCGCCGGTGCGACGACCACTGGCTTGTCGGTCGCGAGCAGCAGCGTGGTGGCGAGATCGTCGGCAATGCCCGCGGCCATCTTCGCGATGAGGTCCGCGGTGGCTG
>CAMLKX010000259.1 GCA_946480515.1 uncultured Sphingomonadaceae bacterium
CTGCCCGGCTTGAGGTTCGGCGCAATCTCGCTTTCGAACACCTGCTTGTGGCTCATGTCCGGGGTGAGCAGGGCGACAAGGTCGGCAGCCTTGGTGGCGTCGGCGACCGACCTGACGTCGAACCCATCGGCTTTTGCAGTCTGCTCCGCCTTGCCACCGGAGCGAGCGCCGACGATCACGTTGAGCCCGCTGTCACGCAGGTTGAGGGCATGCGCCCGGCCCTGACTGCCATAGCCGACGATCGCGATCGTCTTGCCCTTGAGAACAGGGTTCACATCGGCTTCGGTAAAGATGCGTTCCACGTTGAAATCTCCCATCACGAATAAAAAACCCCACTCCGTTCGGGGAGCGGGGGCTGAGATCTTGCGATCCGCCGGATCGCTGGCCTAGCCGAGCACCGCTCCCCTAACGGGAGGTGATAAGAAGGCCAGGTACAAGAAGGGGCGCGGCGGCAATTGCCACCGGGAGGGTCGTCAGGCTGTGTTGTGCCCGCTGTGCCACTCGTTCGCGTCCTTACCAATTCTGGTGCGGGCGCATTCGCAGAAAAGGGCTGGCAAAGCAACCCCGAATTGGCCAACAGCGCGACCAAGCGCGGCAGGACAGACCAGCCTGCCGCTCCTGAACGTGAAGGGATCAGCAGTGACTCGTAACCATTTGCCGTCGCATGAGCTGCTTGGCGGAGCTGCGCGAGCCCCGGCCCGCGCCATGCTCCGCGCTGCCGGATTGGACGACGAAGCCTTGTCCAAGCCGCTCGTGGCGATCGTCAACACCTGGTCGAACGTCACGCCCTGCAACATGCATTTGCGCGGCCTTGCGGATCATGCGCGCAGAGGCATCGAGGATGCAGGCGGAACCGCGGTCGACTTCAACACCATCGTTGTCACGGACGGGATTTCGATGGGCACGCCGGGAATGAAGGCAAGCCTGATGAGCCGCGAAGTCATTGCCGACTCGGCCGAGCTGGCGGTGCGCGGCCACAGCCTGGACGCAGTGCTGTTCCTGGTCGGCTGCGACAAGACGATCCCGGCTGCCGCGATGGCTGCAGCACGGCTCGATCTGCCATCCGTCGTCCTTTACGGCGGATCGATCATGCCGGGCCATGTCGGCAACAAGGCGATTACCATTCAGGACGTGTTCGAGGCGGTCGGCGCCCACAGCGCCGGAACGATCGACGATGCCCAGCTGCATGAGGTCGAGGTCAAGGCGTGTCCGGGCGCGGGCGCGTGCGGCGGTCA
This sequence comes from uncultured Sphingomonadaceae bacterium, assembly GCA_946480515.1. The sequence goes on from CAMLKX010000259.1 coordinate 1,236, forward strand.
GTTCACGGCCAACACCATGGCGCTGGCGCTGACCTTCCTCGGCCTGTCGCCGGTTGGCCTCAACGATGTTCCGGCGGTTCATCCGGACAAGCCGAACACAGCCTACGAGGCAGGACGCGTGCTGATGGACGCGGTGCGTGAAGGCCGCAATGCGCGTTCGCTGATCACCGCAGAGGCGCTGCGCAACGCGGCGGTCGCGGGTACTGCGACTGCAGGATCGACCAATCTCGTCCTTCACCTGATCGCCATCGCGCGCGAGGCGGGCATCGGGGCTGACCAGATCAACCTCGATCTGTTCGACAAGGTCTCGCGAGAAACCCCGGTGATCGCCGATCTCAAGCCCGGCGGGCGCTATATGGCGCCGGACATGAGTGCGGCGGGCGGCACAGCCTTGCTTGGACGCCGTCTGATGGAGGCCGGGCTGATTGCCGACACGCCAACTGTGACCGGGAAGACATTGTTTGCCACCTTCGCCGATGCGGCTGAGGCGCCCGGTCAGGACGTCATCGTCAGTGCCGACAAGCCGATCAAGGAACGGGGCGGTTTCGGGATTTGCTACGGCAATATTGCCCCGGAAGGCTGCGTCGTGAAGCTTGCCGGGCATGGCAAGCTGCGCATGGAAGGACCTGCCAAGGTGTTCGACGGCGAGGAAGCCTGCTTTGACGCACTGACCCACGGCGGGATCGAGCATGGCGACATCGTCATCATCCGCGGCGAAGGACCCGTCGGCGGGCCGGGCATGCGAGAGATGCTGGCGATCACCGCTGCCATTCAGGGGCGCGGGCTCGGCGGGGACGTCGCGCTGGTCACCGACGGTCGCTTCTCCGGAGCGACCTACGGCTTCATGGTGGGTCACGTCTGTCCGGAAGCGGCGGTCGGCGGACCAATTGGTCTGCTGGAGAGCGGCGACTGGGTGGTCATCGACGTCGAGCAGAACCTGATCGAAACCACGGCGGACCTTGGGTCACGCCCCAAGCGCGAATGGCCGAAGAAGCAGCTCGAGGGCGCCTATGCCAAATATGCGCGCCTGGTGTCGTCCGCGAGCGAAGGGGCGGTGACCAGCCGGTAAGGCAGGGTGGTCGCGGTTAAGCCGCGGCCAGTTCCTTGAGCGGGGTTCCAGCATCGGCGAGCCTGGCGGCGTCGATGTGCGCGCGGCTCAGCACCAAGGCGCGTCCCTGGACATAATCCTTGGTGGCGTTGACGCAGTCGAGCGCGATCACGCCCCCATCCTTCAGGTAGATGACCGAGAAAGAGCGGTTGGCCGGGTCGCCGCGAACGACGGTTTGATCGTGCCCAATCGAAAGACCGACCGTTTGAAGGCGCAGGTCATATTGATTGGACCAGAACCAGGGCACCGCATCATAGGGCGCGTCGATGCCGCAGATATGCTTGGCGGCGGAGGTCGCCTGGTCGTTGGCGTTCTGCACGGATTCAAGGCGGATCGTCGCTCCACCCGCGAACCGGTTGGCATGGGCTGCACAATCACCCACCGCGTAGACGTCGGGGAGGCTGGTGCGGCAATATTCGTCCACTGATACGCCATTGCCGCCATCGGCACCGGCCGCGATCAGCGGCTCGACCGCCGGGATGATCCCGATCCCGACAATCACGAGGTCGGCGGCGATCACTTCGCCATCGACCAGTCGCACGCCGGTGACATGGCTGTCGCCTTCG
>CAMLKX010000260.1 GCA_946480515.1 uncultured Sphingomonadaceae bacterium
TCAGCCTCGATCGCTTGCCCCTCATCGAGCAGCTTCTGCCGCAGCACTCCTGGCAACAGGCCGCGATCCACAGGCGGGGTCAGCAAGCTGCCGTCACGCTCCACGAACAGATTGGTGAAGCTTCCTTCGGTCAGCCGCCCATCCGGCCCGCGGAACACCGTTTCGAAAACCGCCTCGTCTCGCGCCTCCTGATAGAAGCCGCGGTCCGTTGTCTTGAAGCGCAATCGGAAGTCGCTGGGATCAACTGGCAGTGGCCGCACCGCGACCTTCACCGGCCCGCTCACCCTCTCCGGAAGCGGCTTGATCTCAATCGCCATCGACCCGGTCGGGCTAAGCATCAGCCGCGCCATCATCGCTGTCTTTTTCCCGAAAGTCGCTGCCTGCAACTCGTTTCGCGCCGCATGCCGGTCGAATGCGAATCCGAGGGCCTCGGCCGAGCGCGCCAGCCGATCGAGGTGCCGATCGAGTTCGATCACGCCTTCGTGCGGATCAAACCGCATGGTTTCGAACAGGTCGAACTGAGGCGCTGCACGGGTCACAAACTCTCCCTTGGCGAGACATTCCCTCCATTCATCCACGGCAATGCTGTCGACGACAAGAGCTGATCCGACCCCAAGCCGGGCGCTGCCCTGCCCGTCATTGATCTCCAGCGTCCTGATCAGGACGTTGAACGCGGCATCACCATCAGGCGCGATCCAGCCCATCGCGCCGGTGTAGGCGCCGCGTGGCTCGCGCTCGATCTGCGCCAACAGCTCCATCGCCGAGATCTTCGGCGCGCCGGTGACCGAGCCGCAAGGGAAGATCGCCTGGAGTACATCGAGTGCGTCGAGCCCGGGCCGGAGCCGCGCTGTCACGCGCGAGGTCATCTGATGCAGCGTCGGATAGGTTTCAACCGTGAACAGCTCCGGCACCGCAACACTTCCCGCCTCGGCAACCCGGGCAAGGTCATTGCGAAGCAGATCGACGATCATCAGATTTTCCGCCTGCTGCTTAGGGTCGCTCGCAAGCTGCGCTATGACTCCGGCATCCTCCTCCAATCCGCAGCCGCGGCGGGCAGTGCCCTTCATCGGTCGCGCCTCAAGGAGGCCATCGCGAAGCGTGAAGAACTGCTCCGGGCTAAGCGACAGCAGCCAGCCATTCGAGTGGCGCACCACCCCGCCCCAACCGGCGTCCGAAGTCGACCGCAAGCGGGCGTAGAGAGCCCGCGGATCGCCTTGGAATGCGACATCGCATGCGAAAGTGAAGTTCGCCTGGTAGAAATCGCCTGCGAACAGATGTTCGCGCACCGTCGCCGCAGCTTCCAGATAGTCCCGCCATTCCAATCGCGGTTTCGGCCGGGACACCCAGGCGCCTGCAGCGGGCGGCCAACTCCCAAGCATCTCCGCTGCGTCGCCTTCGGTGAAATCGTGAAAGAGCCCAAACCATAGCAAAGGCTGGCCTGACGTCTCCGCCAAGGCTCGCAGGCGTGGCTCCATCGCATACCCAGCCTCGTAGGCGAGGAAGCCCGCGGCATGAGCACCCGTGCCGACTGCTTCGCGAAGCCGGGCGAGCGCTGGCACCACCTGTGCTGGGTCCAATGCTTCGATGATGTGGAAGGGATCGGAATAGAGCCGGATCGTGCCGCCCTCGCGTGCGTCGTCGAACAACAGGAAAGGCGCAGTCGTCATCGGTTGCGCATTTGCCCGCAAGCTCCGCGCACCGTAAACCCCTTTGGGCGAAGCGGAGAGATGGTGATGCGTTCGGTTCTCTTGTCAACGGCGCTGCTGTTGCTGTCAGCGCCGGCTTCCGGTCAGTCCCTCCAGCCCGACGTTGCCAAGCGGATCGACCGCATTCTGCGCCGAACTCCGCTGATCGACGGCCATAATGACCTGCCTGAGCAGCTGCGGGAAAATTACCGCAGCAGCGTTGACGGGCTCGCCAGCGGAACCGCAAAGCGCGAGCCCCCGCTGATGACCGACATCGCGCGCCTGCGCGCCGGCAGGGTCGGAGCGCAATTCTGGTCGGTCTACATCAACGCCGCCGTTCAGGGCGACGAGGCAATCCGCCAAACGATCGAACAGATCGACACCGTGACCCGGCTGGTGGAAGCCTATCCGCGCGATCTTGAGCTCGCTTCGACCGCTGACGACATTGTCCGAATTCACCGGCAGGGGCGGATCGCCTCCCTGATCGGCATCGAGGGCGGCCACCAGATCGGCGAGAATCTGGCAGCACTGCGGCAGTTCTACCGGCTCGGCGCCCGCTACATGACGCTGACGCATTCCAAGACAACGGCGTGGGCCGACAGTGCGACCGACGATCCGAAGCATGGCGGGCTGACCCCGTTCGGGCTAGCGGTCGTGCGGGAGATGAACCGGCTCGGTATGCTGGTCGATCTGTCGCACGTCGCCCCGTCAGTGATGCGCCAGGCGATTACCGCATCGCGCGCCCCGGTCATCTTCTCCCATTCCGGTGCCCGCGCACTCAACGATCATCCGCGCAATGTTCCCGACGACGTGCTGAAGATGCTGCCCGCGAATGGGGGCGTGGTGATGATCAATTTCTACCCCTCCCACCTTTCGGAAGAGGTGCGTCAGTGGGGCGCCAATCAGGCGGCCGAGGAGGCGCGCTTGAAGGCGCTGTTCACCGGGCAGCCCGAACGGATCAAGTCGGTGCTGGATCGATGGACGGCAGCCAACCCTCGGCCGCGGGTGACCGTGAGTATGGTCGCCGCTCACGTCGATCATGTCGCTCGAACAGCGGGCCATGACCATGTCGGGATCGGCGGCGACCTGGACGGCATTCCATCCACGGTTGAGGGACTGGACGGCGTCGACGGCTATCCCCTGCTGTTTGCTGAGCTGATCCGGCGCGGGTGGAGCGATCGCAACCTTGCAAAACTCGCGGGCGGAAATG
>CAMLKX010000261.1 GCA_946480515.1 uncultured Sphingomonadaceae bacterium
GATGCTGCCATTGGTCGGTTTCGTGATCGTAATCGTCGCAATTGCAGGGATCGCGGGGGTCGCTTTCGTCCGCCGGTCGACACGCGCGCTGTACGTCAGTCGCTTTGAAGCCACCCATGATGAGCTGACGGGACTGGCCAACCGGCGCCTCATGACCATGACGATCGAGCAGGCTCTGGCCGAGCGCAGACCGATGGCCCTGATGTTCATCGATCTTGATCGCTTCAAGGAGATCAATGACCGCTGGGGGCATTCGGCCGGAGACGATGTCGTCCGCATCGCGGCAGCCCGGATCAGCGACTCTGCCAAAGGCGCGATGGTCGCTCGGTTCGGCGGAGACGAGTTCGTCGTCCTGATCCTCGATCATTGCTCGACCCATTCCGATGTCGCGCTGGGGATTCTGACCGCACTCCGCAGGCCCTACGCCATTGGCGATGACTCCGTTGTTCTTTCCGGCTCAGTCGGGATTGCGCTCGCTCCCGATCATGCCACGACCGCCAGTGAGCTCATGCGCAAGGCAGATCTTGCGCTGTACCGCGCCAAGGCTTTGGGGAAGGATCGCTTGGTCAGCTTCGATCAGGGCATGGATGATCAGCTGCGGGCGCGTCAGCAACTCGAGCATGAACTTCGGCGCGCGCTCGACCAAGGCGAGATCGCCGTCGCCTATCAGCCTTGCTTCAACGCGCAGGGCCAACCGGTCGCCGTCGAGGCCTTGGCGCGATGGAACCATCCCGTTCGCGGCACGCTCGAACCGGACTCGTTCATCCCCATCGCGGAAGATTCGGCGCTGATCCGGGACCTCGACATGCTAGTGATGGCGACCGCATGCACCGATGCCTTGGCGTGGCGCAATTTGCAGCTCTCCGTCAACGTCTCCTCTGCAACCTTGGTCAACCCGCGGTTTGCGACAGAGGTCTCGCGTGAGATTGAGCGCATCGGTTTCCCAGCCGAGCGCCTGCGGTTGGAAGTGGCCCAGGGTGGAGCCGACCTCAATCGCGCCGAGATCCTCACGAACATGACAGAACTCCGCGCAATCGGCATCAATTTCGGGATTGATGATTTCGGAACAGGGCGCCTCAGCCTGCAATATCTCCGCTCGTTACCTTTGGACTCTCTCAAGATCGCGCGGCGGTTCGTGGCGGGGCTGACGGATGACTCCGTCAGTCGACTGCTCTTGCCGGCAATGGTGATGCTCGGCCACTCGCTTGGGCTCAAGATTGCGGCGGAAGGAGTCGAAACCGAGGGCGAGCTGCAGCTGCTTCGGGCGGCCGGATGCGACGAGTATCAAGGCTATCTGTTCGGCCGCCCCATGGCTTGCGAGGCAATCAATGCTGAATTCGCCCGTGCTTCGGGGCAGGTGGCGGCTGCCTAGCCTATGTCTTGATCAACTGCGCCAGTTCCGCGGGGGTTAGCGGATGCCGCAACTGGTCCATCGTGCACTGCTTCGGTCGCTTGTCCGGTCGCTTCCGGAGCAGCCTGGTGCCATGCCGAAACCGGTCGCCGGTTACCTGATCATACAAGACTTCAACCACGATCTCCGGCCGGACCGGCTGCCACTCGGTGGAGCGCTCGGTTGCCCAGCGGCTTTGCCCGCCGGGTGCCTTACCGGTGAATCCCGGCGACTCCACGAGCGGTTCAAGCGCGGCCGTCCACGCGGCGCGTTCTCCGGCAGAAAGGGATGAAGTGAAGCCAACGTGGTTGAGCAGGCTTTCCTCGTCATAAAGCCCAAGCAATAGCGAGGCGACGCTCGTATTGGCGCGATCGTAGCGGAACCCGCCGACCACGCAGTCGGCCGTGCGGTGCTGCTTGACCTTGATCATCGCCCGCTCGCCAGCTTGATAGGGTTGATCTAGCCGCTTTCCGATCACTCCATCGAGTGCGCCCCCGCTGCGGTTCAGCCATCGTGCTGCAGCCGAGGCGCTGTCGGTTGCCGGCGACAACAGGAGCATAGGCTCGCTCTCGCCGGCGATGAAGCGCTCGAGAGCGGTGCGGCGTTCGCTCAAGGGCTGGGCCAGCATCGGCCTGTCCCCCAGCTGCAGCAGATCGAAGCCGATCAGCATCGCCGGAGTTTCGCTCGCCAGCTTCGTAATCCGGCTTGCGGCCGGATGAAGGCGCAGCTGCAGCGCATCGAACGATAGCGTACCCTCCCGGATGATGATCAACTCGCCATCAAGGATGAAGCGAGTGCTGCGGAGTTGAGCGAGCATCGCCACCACCTCGGGAAAATAGCGGCCGAGCGGCTTGTCTGACTTCGACCAGAGAGCAACATCACTACCGTCGCGGACAGCAATGCAGCGGAAGCCGTCCCACTTCGGCTCGAATTGCCAGCCGGGGTCCGTCGGAAGTTCCTCGACAAGCAGTGCTTCCATCGGTTCGAACGGGCTCATGTCAGCTCGATCCAAACGGGCGCATGGTCACTCGCCTTGTCCCAGCCGCGGACGCTGCGCTCGACACCCGCAGCCTTGAGCCGGCGGACCGCGGCTGCGTTGAGTAGGAAATGGTCGATGCGGATCCCCGCATCACGCGCATAGGCGTTCCGGAAATATTTCCAGAACGTGTAGCAACGGTCATCGGGGCGCAATGTCCGAAGCGCATCGGTCCAGCCCTGCGCCAGCAGCTGGGCATAGAGCGCTTTCGCCTGAGGAGCGAACACGGCGTCATCGAGCCAGCGCTCCGGCGCATAGACGTCGAAGTCGGTCGGGATGATGTTGTAATCGCCAGCGAGGATGATCGGCGCATCCATCGTCACGAGCGACCCGGCATGACTGATCAGCCGCCCGAGCCATGCCAGCTTATAGTCAAACTTCGGACCCGGGCGCGGATTACCGTTTGGCGCATAAAGGCAGCCAACGAGTATGCCTCCGACCGCTGCTTCGATGTAGCGGCTCTGC
>CAMLKX010000262.1 GCA_946480515.1 uncultured Sphingomonadaceae bacterium
GAATTTCGTTGGAGAAACTGCCGATTTCTGCGATTTCTTAAGGCAGATTGCAGGTCTGAACGCTCAGAAAGTTGCGAATTCCCTGTATTTTCCCATAGAACAGGGAATATCAGCGAGAGACCGGTTCGCACCGGACTGCCCGCGTCACCATCAGCGCTGCAGCGCTAGCTAGTTCAGGATGAATTGCTCGGTCGCGGTGAGTGCCTCGTCGTCGGTCATCTGCTGCGGCGGATGCTTACAAAAGTAAGCGGCAGGTGCGTTCAGCGGCCCACCGCGATCGAGCGCCAGCTTCGCACAGCGGATCATGTCGATCGCCACCCCGGCGCTATTGGGAGAATCCTCGACCGACAGACGCAGCTCCAGGTTCATCGGCACGCCTCCGAACAGCCGACCTTCCATGCGGATGAAGGCGATCTTGTTGTCCTTCTGCCACGGCACATAATCGGAAGGCCCAACGTGAATATTCTCGTCATCGAGCCGGCGCTCGGCAACGGACTGGACCGCCTCAGTCTTCGATAATTTCTTCGACTTGAGCCGCGAGCGCTCCAGCATGTTAAGGAAGTCGGTGTTGCCGCCGGTATTGAGCTGATAGGTGCGGTCGAGCCGCACTCCGCGCTTGCTGAACAGGTCCGTCAGCACGCGATGGACGATGGTCGCGCCGAGCTGTGATTTCACGTCGTCGCCGATCACCGGAACGCCGGCTGCACGAAAGCGCTCGGCCCAAACCGGATCACTGGCGATGAACACCGGAATGCAGTTCACCAGCGCGACGCGCGCCTCGAGCGCACAGCCGGCGTAGAATTCGACCGCGCGCTGGCTGCCGACCGGCAAATAGTTGATCAACACATCAGCGCGGCTCTCCTTCAGCACCCGCACAACTTCGTCGCGATCGGGCTCCGGCTGGCGAGACGGAATGAAGCGGCGCTCATTGGGATAGCCGGCCATGTGGTCGGCGACCCCATCAAGAATCGCGCCCATCTGCACGATTGCGCCGGTCGGGCTGACATGATCGCAGAACAACTGCGTGCAATTGGGCGGGGCGAGGATCGCCTCGGACACGTCGCGGCCGACCTTGCGCTCGTCGATGTCCCATGCGGCAACGACCTTGAGATGCTTGGGACGGTACCCGCCGAGATCCCAGTGCATCAGTCCAATCTGCTCGTTCGCTCCGCCATTTTGGTAATGGGCGATGCCCTGGACGAGGCTCGAGGCGCAATTGCCGACCCCCGCGATGGCGATCCGGACTTCGGGGGACATCATCCTACCTCCTTACTCCGCCGCTTCCCGTTGAACGGTGCTGGCGGGCGCGTAGCGTTCGATCATCGCTGCGCAGAAATCAGCGAACTGGCTCGGATCGCGCGGCGCACTGGTGTGGTGCGGCGCGAGGCCAAGATGTTCGGGGGTGAAGCAGAAGGTCACCGTCACATCGAAGTCGGAGAGTGCGTCCATCTGCCGGTCGAACCAGTCGAGCGCACCTTCACGGAAACTGTCCGCCCAGCTGAGCCCGGTGCGCAGGTGCCGCACCCCAAGCTCCTTCATCCAGGCGACGGCGGCGTCGAGCCGGTGATCGTGGAAGTGGAACCACTGCATCAGCCCGATGTCTCGGGCGAGCGGCCGATACGTTTCGAGCGCCAGCTTGGGAGTGCCGTCCTCGCGCAGCAGCCCCATGTAGAAATGGCGGTAGTAGCTCGACCCCTCCGCCTCACGGTGGCGGGTGGTTGCCTCCCATTGGCGCGGCAAATCGTAGAGGCTGTACCAGAAAATTCGCGGCACCTGTCCCGTCAGCAATTGCGCGGTGCGCTCAAGACCGAACTGCTGCACTTCCTCCGCCCCGAACGAACCGACCCCCACCTCCGTCACCCAAAGCTCGTGATTGGGAGCCGCGGCCCGGATCTCGTCAAGCTTGCTGGGCCAGGCGTTGAGCGGCCACAGGTTCCAGTCGAGCGGGAAGCCATGGACTGCGATCACATCGATCTCGTCGAGCACGCCATGCCGCTCCATCCGGTGGATGAAGTGCGGGTCGATCGGAGAAATGCCGCCGAGGACGCGCCGGATGGCCGGGTTCGCATCACGGATCGCGCGCGCGGCCAAAGTGGCCATTCCGGAGAAGAGCTCCCACTCCGGATCGATCTCCGGATCCCAATGCGACTTATTATTGGGCTCGTTCCAGATCATCGCTGCTTCGATCATGCGCTCACCCCCCGTGACGGATAGATTGGCTCCGCGCCCTCGGACCGCTCGGTAACCCGGCACAGATAGACTTCCTCCTCCGGATGAGCCTCGACCCGGAAACCGGCGGAACGGAGCAGCGCCTCGGTGCAGGCCCGGTTCGGCACCCACCAATTGGTTGGGTCCCCGGTATAGCGCCGCTCGATGAAGTGGAGCTTGGGGAAGCCGGATTCATGGAACAGGCCGGTTTCCGCGAATGGATAATCCTCATCCACCTGCAGCACATGGGGCGAGCCGCGCTGCATCGACTGGAACAGCAGCATGTCGCCGGCAACATGCTCGCGGATCAGGTCGAGCGCGAGCAGCGGATGCCGCAGGTGGTAGAGCACGCCCATGAAGATCACGAAGTCGAACCGTTCGCCCAGCTCCGCGACCTGCCACACGTCCAGCTTCCGGAACTCGATACCGTCGAATCCCTGCACCTCCGCGGCGAACCTAGCCTGGGCGAGATAACGCTCGTCATGATCAATCCCGACCACGCGGTCCGCTCCGCGCCGCCTCATCTCGAAGGCGTAGAAGCCGGCGTTGCAGCCGATGTCGAGGACGGTTCGGCCACTCAAGTCAGCGGGGATCGCTGCCTCGAAACGACGGAACTTCACTGCCGGATAATTGCCCAGAAAATGGTCGGGAGCGGTTTGCACTCCGGCCAGT
>CAMLKX010000263.1 GCA_946480515.1 uncultured Sphingomonadaceae bacterium
GCGGACCCGACGTTGGCAGGCGCCCGGGTGCTCAACGGGCCAAGCGGCGTCCGTGCGAAATCGAGCGCGGCGTCGGCCAAGGCGTGAACCGAGGCGAAGTCGAGCCAGGCTGGCCGCTCGATCTGTACTGGGCGGTGAGGGTCCGCTGCATCCAACTCATTAGCCAAGCCAAGCGCTGCGGCGCGCTCCCCGCTAAGCAGCAGTTGCGCAGTTCCCCCCGGGTCGAGCAGATCGACCATGGCCCGCGTTGCGGTCTCGACCGAAAGAATGGAGAGCGGCCAGGAACCCTCGATCCGCACCGGGCGACCGGCGCGCAGCGCTGCGATCGCCTGTTCGATCGGCGAGGGCTGAGTCAAATCTCAAGCTCGCAGATCAGCGGGACATGATCAGAGGGCCGGGCCCATCCGCGACACGGTTCAAGCACCCGATGCGCCCTAGCCTGGGGGGCTAGCTGCGGGCTCGCCCACATATGGTCGAGCCTGCGCCCGCGGTCGCTCGCCGCCCAGTCCCGCGCGCGATAGCTCCACCATGTAAAACAGCGCTGCGGGGCGGGGATGAAGGCGCGGCCAAGATCGACCCACTCATGCGCCTGCTGCAAGCCGGTCAGCGCATCCACTTCGATCGGAGTGTGACTGACGACATCGAGCAGCGCCTTGTGGCTCCACACATCGCATTCCAACGGCGCGACATTGAAGTCACCGACGATCAACGTTGGTTCGCGCAGGCCCTCCGACCAGCGGGTCATTCGCGCAATGAAGTCAAGCTTCTGACCGAATTTCGGGTTGAGGGCGCGGTCCGGGATGTCGCCACCTGCCGGAACATAGACGTTTTCCACGCGGATGCCGCAAGCCAGTCGCGCGCCGGCATGACGCGCCTCGCCATTATCCTGCCAATCGTGCGACCCATGATCGAACAGCTCAAGCCGGCTCAGAATCGCTACGCCGTGATGCATCTTTTGCCCGTTCAGCAGCTGATGCCGATAGCCGTGGCGATGGAACAGCTCGCGCGGGAACACGCCGTTGTCGGCCTTCGTCTCCTGCAGGCACAGGATGTCGGGCGACTCGTCCATGATCAACTGCTCGACGATGGCTGACCGCGCGCGAACCGAGTTGATGTTCCAGGAAGCAATTTTCAGCGTTGTCACAGCGGTCGCTTACTCTGGGAATGCCCCGAAACGCAAAGCGTTGGCTCCGCATACCAAAAGGCCCCCGCTCCGGGGGCATGGAGCGAGGGCCGACCAGGCGTTCGTCACGCGAGGTGTTCGCTGACAGTCCGGGTAACAGGGGGGAACCCCGGGCATTAGTACAGCGACAACTGTCCGCATTATCAGCCGGAAGCTGTCAATAAGATGAATGGAAACAATATGTTCGCACTAGCCGCGAGGACCCTTCGCGGTGGGATCGCGAAAGCGGAAGGCGCTTTCGGCCACGGCGACATTATAGCGCTGCTTCGATAGGCGAACGGTGGTTCGCTTGTTCTGCGCGTCGAATGCAGTCCACCCCTCCAGCATCAGCCCGCCAGGAGCGCTGCCATCGCGAACAAAGGCCAGTAACATGGTCCCAAACTCCGGCCGCCGTGAATCGCGCGCGCGCACGATGAGGACTCGGGGATCGGTGCCGGGGACCACCTTGGCGACCTGCGACAGGTCGGGATTGGCCGCGAGCAGAAAGCCCAGGGGTGACTTGGAAATTGGCCACACCGACTTCTGACCGACGTCATAATCGACGAAGTTCAGCGTCTTGCCGTTGCCGACGAGCAGCATGTTGGCTCCGCCGCCATATTCGAAGCGCACCCGGCCGGGACGCTTGAGCGTCAATGTCCCCCGGAGAGAACGATTGCGGGAATCGATCTGGACAAAATCGGCGGTCATTGAATTGGTGGCGCGAAGGTGCCGCTCGACTGGCGCGAGCGCCGGATCGGCGGCAGCCGCAGGCGCGGCGAAGGACACCGCCGCTGCGAGCGGGACCAGCGCGCGCGAGAATGTGCGCGAAGCAGCAATCATCAAAAAATCTCCTGATGGCTTTGCCAGTCGAATAGAGGCGCTGCGTTGAATGCGGTGTGAACTCGTCGGTTCCGGGCCCAGGCGACCGGGAGCGGCGGAATGTGCGCGATCTGACGTCATGGCGCCGATCATCAAAATCAGATCGGGTGGCCGTCCGTGTCGATCAGGACTTCACGGCGGCCGACATGATCGGGTGACCCGACCTTGCCCTCCTTCTCCATGCGTTCGATCAACCGGGCTGCACTGTTGTAGCCAACCCGAAGCTGTCGCTGGATATAGGATGTCGACGCCTTCTGGCTCTCGGCAACGATCTGCACCGCCTTGCGGTAAAGCTGGGTTTCCGGATCCTCCTCACCGACCGGCTGACCGTCGAACAGATAGCCGCCGTCCTCCGGCTCCTCAGTCACGGCCTGGATATAGTCGGGAACGCCCTGGCCGCGCCAATGTTCGGCCACGCGGCGAACCTCTTCATCGGACACGAACGGCCCGTGGACGCGGATGATCTGCTTGCCGCCAGGCATGTACAGCATGTCCCCCTTGCCGAGCAGTTGCTCCGCACCCTGCTCGCCAAGGATGGTGCGGCTATCGATCTTGCTCGTGACCTGGAAGCTGATCCGGGTCGGCAAATTGGCCTTGATCACTCCGGTGATGACGTCGACCGACGGGCGCTGCGTAGCCATGATCAGGTGGATGCCCGCCGCGCGCGCCTTCTGGGCAAGCCGCTGGATGAGGAACTCCACTTCCTTTCCGGCCGTCATCATCAGGTCGGCGAGCTCGTCGACCACGACGACGATCTGGGGCAGGACATCATAGTCCAGCTCCTCCATCTCGTAGCGCGGCTGGCC
>CAMLKX010000264.1 GCA_946480515.1 uncultured Sphingomonadaceae bacterium
CGATGCGTGCCGATCTTGGGGTGATGATCTCGGCCTCGCACAATCCGTTCGACGATAATGGCATCAAGCTGTTCGGACCGGATGGCTACAAGCTCAGCGACCGCGACGAATTGGCGATCGAAGCTCGGCTTGACGAGGAGCCGGAGCTGGCCAGTCCCGAGTTGATCGGACGCGCCCGGCGGATCGACGACGCGCGCGGCCGCTACATCCATTTCGCCAAGTCCACCTTTCCGGAGCGCCTGCGGCTCGATGGGCTGAAGGTGGTGGTCGATTGCGCTAACGGCGCCGCTTATCATGTTGCGCCCGAGGCGCTGTGGGAGCTCGGCGCGGAGGTAGTCGCGATCGGGGTTCATCCGAACGGTACGAACATCAATGACGGCTGTGGATCGACTCATCCGGATGCGCTGCGTGAGCGGGTCGTCGCGTCCGGCGCGCACATCGGACTGGCGCTCGACGGCGATGCCGACCGGCTGATCGTGGTCGACGAGCATGGCGACCTGGTCGATGGCGATCAGTTGATGGCGCTGATCGCCACCGGCTGCTCGAAAAGAGGGGAGCTGAAGGGCGGTGCGGTGATTGCCACCGTCATGTCCAACCTCGGCCTCGAACGGCGGTTGGCGCAGGACGGGATTGCGCTTCATCGCACGCAGGTCGGCGACCGCTATGTGCTGGAGCGGATGCGCGAGAGCGGCTGCAATGTCGGAGGCGAACAATCCGGGCACATCATCCTGTCCGATCATGCGACCACCGGCGACGGGCTGGTCGCGGGCTTGCAGGTACTGGCCGCGCTCGCTGACACCGGCAAGCCGGCGAGCGAGCTGCTCCACCAGTTCGATCCGGTGCCGCAACTGCTCAAGAACGTCCGGTTCAATGGCGGTGCGCCGCTCGAGCAGGACAGCGTTCGCAAGCGCATCGCCGACGCAGAGCGGCTGCTCGGCACCACCGGTCGCTTGGTGATCCGCAAGTCGGGCACGGAACCGCTGATCCGGGTGATGGCGGAGGGCGATGACGCGGCGCTGGTGCAGAGCCTGGTCGACGACATTTGCGACGCGGTTGCGGCTGCTTAAGGATTTTCGTCTAAAGGCCGCCATATGACGGCCGCACTGCCCCGTATTCTGATCATCGCCGGGTCCGACAGCGGGGGCGGAGCCGGAATCCAGGCCGACATCAAGACCGTCACGATGCTCGGTGGCCATGCGATGACCGCAATCACGGCAGTGACCGCTCAGAACAGCCTTGGCGTTACGGCTGTTCACCCGGTCCCGGCGGAAATGGTGCTCGCGCAGATCGACGCGGTGGTCAGCGATATCGGCGCCGACGCGGTGAAGATCGGCATGATGGGCGGCGCGTTCACCGCCGATGTGGTCGCCAATCGGCTGGAGCAGCTGAGCGACGTGCCGATCGTCTTCGATCCGGTCATGGTTGCGACGAGCGGTGCTGAGCTTGCCGACGAGGCGACGGTCCGCGCGTTCGGACGGCTGATGGACGTCGCGACGATCACCACGCCAAATCTACCGGAGCTGGCTCGGCTGTCATCCGGTGACGATCCGATCGCGGCGGCGCTCAAGCTGGTTTCCGACCATCGGTGCGCGGTGCTCGTGAAGGGTGGGCACGAAGAAGGGGATGCACTCGCCGATGCGCTGATCGAAGAAGACAATATCACCAGCTGGCAAGGTCAGCGGATCGAGACTTCAAGCACCCATGGGACGGGTTGCACCCTCGCAAGTGCGATCGCCCTGTTCCTGGCACAAGGCCTGTCCTTGCCGGAGGCCGTGGGACGAGCGCGAGAATTCGTACGGGTCGCTCTTCGCTCCGCGCCTGGGCTCGGCAGCGGGGCCGGCCCCTTGGGACAAGGTGCAGTTCGGCTCGATGTTGGCCATGGGCCGCGGCTGAATCATGTGACCGTAACCGGGCTCGACTATGATCGTTCGGTCGCGTTCTACCGCATGCTGGGGCTGCGGCAGATCGTCGACAATCCGCCTGATTACGCGCGGTTCGAAACTGCGGGCGGAGCGACCTTCTCCGTCCAGATCGTGCCTGGCGAAACCATTGTGCCGACCACAGCGGTCTATTTGGAATGCGAGGATCTGGACGATCAGGTCGATCGCCTCGCCCGAGCGGGCGTGTCGTTCGAGCATGGGCCGCAGAACCAGCCGTGGATGTGGCGAGAGGCCCGGCTGCACGACCCCGCCGGAAATATCATCTTCCTCTACAAGGCGGGTGAGGCCCGACGCTTCCCCCCATGGCGGATCGCCTGATCCACAGATTTTTTCCCCGCGATACTGGCGGTTAGCGGAGCTGACTTTTAGACTTGGAAGCCATGGGACGACCCTGCTTCAAGATTGAGCGTGAGTTTCCGATGCCATTGGCCGGGGTCGACGAGGCCGGTTGCGCGCCTTTGGCCGGTCCAGTCGTTGCGGCAGCGGTGGTGCTCGATCGCGACAAGTTTCCGCGTGGGATCGACGATTCCAAGAAGCTCGATCTTGCGACCCGTGAAGCCATCTACGTTCGCCTGACTCGGGTTGCCCGGTTCGGTGTCGGCATGGCCTCGGTCGAGGAGATCGACCAGATTAACATTTACTGGGCGCGCATGCTGGCGATGAGCCGGGCGGTTGAAGCACTCGGATTCGAACCCGCGTGGGTGCTGGTTGACGGTAATGCCTGTCCGCGGTGGCAACGGCCAAGCAAGGCGATCGTCGCCGGCGATGCGAAATGCCGCTCGATCGCGGCCGCCTCGATCATCGCCAAGGTGACGCGCGACCGCCTGATGAGCGCGCTGGCGCTGGATTGCCCGGGCTACGGCTTCGAGACCCACA
>CAMLKX010000265.1 GCA_946480515.1 uncultured Sphingomonadaceae bacterium
CCTCCTGCACCGTCAGAAAGGCGTTTGGGCCAACGCGCTTGCGAGCAGGCAGCGCCTCGAACTTGGACGCTGCCGGCATGTCGGTGTCGATCGCAGCCTTGCCCGCCGCCGCAACGTCAACCAATTGGGGCAGCCGATGGTAAGCCTGCGGGCCCACCACGATGTCGATCAATGGCGAACGCGCCTTCGCTTCAGGTCCCTCGGCCTGCGCCACGCATCCCGCGAGCGCAATTATCGGTTTGCTGCCATCCTCGCGGCGCAGCCGACCGACGTCGCTGTACGCCTTCTCGGCCGCTTTTTCGCGGATGTGGCAGGTGTTGAGGACGACCAGGTCCGGCTCCGCTCCCTCTTCGGCGGCGGTGAGGCCGTGAGACCCCAGCAGCTCGGCCATCCGCTCACCGTCATAAACATTCATCTGACAGCCGAACGACTTGATGCGGAAGGTTTTGGGAGCCGGGGACATGGCGCGGCCTATACGGAAGTTGCTCCAAGTGCGGAAGCAATTGCATCATGCGCCGTCCGCGCGAGCAGCTTTCGATCCGAGACGGTGTCAAGGGCAGGCAAAATCGTCACCGTGACCGCGAAGCGGCCGCGTCGACCGAGGACGCGAATAGCATTGGCGATCCCGCTTTCTCCCGCCGGCCAGCTCAAGCCTGATCGAGCCAAGCCATAGTCAACGGCCACCGGATGAACGTTCACGCCCATTGGCGGCGGCGCGACTACCGACAGCAGTGAGGGACGGAACGGCAACAGCCGCCCCTCTCTGCCGACCGTTCCTTCCGGGAAGAGAGCAAGGGGCTGGCGTCCCTCCAGGGCCTGCCGCATTGATTTCGCCTGACGCTGGATTCCCTGGCGGTCATCGCGATCGACATAGATGGTGTGGTTCTGATCGCACAGCCAGCGGATCAGCGGGTGGCTCCGCAATTCCGACTTCGCGACGAAGGCACACCCGGTCGTGGCCGCGAGGATCGGGATGTCGAGCCAGCTGATATGGTTGGCGAGGATCAGGCTATGCGGGGCCACCTGGGCGCCGTCACTCCTGATGTCCGCGCCGCAAATGCGAGCAACTCCGGTCAGGAAGCGGCGCGGCCAGGGCGACTGTCTTCCAAATGCCCCAATTGCGAGGTGGCAGGGAACGCAGATCAGCAGCCATGCGACAAGAGTCAGCGCGCGACGTGCCGCTCTGAGCCTGGTGAAATCAGCGCGAACGATCGACCGGGACGCCGTAGAGCTCCATGCGATGGTCCACGAGCCGGTAGCCGAGACGATCCGCGATCCGGCGCTGCAAGGCTTCCAATTCCTCATCGACGAATTCGATGACCGTCCCGCTCTCGACATCGATCAGATGGTCGTGATGGGTCTCGGCGGCGGCTTCATACCGCGTGCGGCCGTCGCCAAACTCATGCCGCTCCAGAATGCCAGCCTCTTCGAACAGGCGGACGGTCCGGTAAACGGTGGCGATCGAGATGCCGGGGTCGACCGCCGCGGCCCGCGCATGAAGAGTCTCAACGTCGGGATGATCGTCTGACTGGGACAGGATCTGCGCGATCACCTTGCGCTGTTCGGTGATCCGCAGGCCCTTCTCGGCGCAGAGCGTTTCGATGTCGATGGTGCGGCTCATCGCGCCTCAGGTAAGACGTGTGAGCCCAGACGTCAAAGGGAGGCGGGTTCGGCCAACCGCCTCCCGTTCGACCGGGTGTCAGCGGCCGCGCGTGGTCTTCTTGCGCTTCGTCCCCAAGCCAATGCTCTTGGCCAGGCTGCGCCGTTGCTCGGCGTAATTGGGAGCGACCATCGGATAGTCGGACGGAAGACCCCACTTCTGCCGATACTGTTCCGGAGTCATCGAATAGCGGGTCATCAGATGGCGCTTGAGCATCTTCAGCTTCTTACCGTCTTCGAGACAGACGATGTAGTCCGGCTTGATGGACGAGCGGATCGGAACCTTCGGCTCCAACTTCACTTCTGGTGCTGCCTGTGGCGCGCCTAGCCCGGCAAGGGCACCGTGAACATTCTGAATCAAATTGGGCAGATCATTGACGGCGACGCTATTATTGCTGACATGAGCAGCAACGATGTCGGCGGTCAGAGTGATCAAAGTATCGGCGTTGGCTTCATCGTTCATTGCGAGTTTCCGAGCTTGAGGAAATCACCGCCGCATACTTTCGCGGCGTGTAACGGCACGGTAATATAACGCCTAGGCCAAGGCAATTGGAAGGTTTCCCTTCCGGATATGCAGGAAATCAGATCGATCGTGCCAAGGTCAGCGCGTCGAACTTGTCCCCGTTGGGGCCGGAGTAATAGTTCCTCCGGCGGCCGACCTGTGAAAAGCCGAACTTTCCATAAGCCCGGATCGCCGGATTCCCGTCCCTGACTTCCAGGTGAAGGCGAGTTGCCCCTGACGTTTGGGCAGTTTGGATAAAGTGTTCGACTAATGCACTGCCGATGCCGCGACCCTGTGCTTCCGGAATCACCGCAATTAATAACAGCTCGGCTTCGTCAGCCACTGTCCTGCTCAACGTAAACCCGAGCGGAGTGCCGGCATGAGCGTAGGCCAAGGTCAGATTAATGCCGGTAAGGGGGAGAATCCCGCTGCACTGGTTGCGCGTCCACGCTTCCCCGAATCGGCAGTCGAAGGATCGCTCCATGATTTCGGTCACCGCATCGAGATGCTCGCCAGTCCCGGGCAAGAGCTGGAAATCCAGGCCCTTCGGAACCGTGCTCATGCCGCCTCGCGGACCTTTGCATCGGGCGGGCGACCGTAAATCGGCCGCGCGGTCAGAGCAGCCAGCTCGCTCGGGAGCTTCACGGC
>CAMLKX010000266.1 GCA_946480515.1 uncultured Sphingomonadaceae bacterium
GGCCACCCGATCGTGATCAATGGGGAGCTGACCGGCGCGATGCCGGGCCATGTGGTGGCGCCGGGCGCCCCGCTGGACGCAGCCTGAAATCGCCGGAGGAGATCATCATGATCGAAGTTACCAAGCTGACCGGCTCAATCGGCGCCGAGATCAAGGGCGTGGATTTGTCGACCGACCTAAGCTCCGAAACCGTCGCGGCGATCAAGGATGCACTGTACGACAATTACGTCGTGTTCTTCCGCAATCAAAAGCCTTTGTCGGAAGAAGAGCATATGCGCGCCGGCAGCCATTTCGGCACGCTCGACCTGTCGGAAATCCAGCCCAACCCCTCCGCCAGACGCGAAGTCCTTTGGATGGAAAGCCATTCGGCCAAGGGCGGTGGCGCGGAATATCTGCACCGCGACCGCACCTATCTGGAAGCACCGCCGATGGGATCGCTGCTGCAATGCATGGTGAAGCCGGAGGTCGGTGGCGACACTTGCTGGAGCAGCTCTGTCGCTGCCTACGAAGCGCTGTCCGAGCCGTTCCGGAAGTTGATCGATGGCCTCAGCGCCCTTCATTCCATCCAGCCGCTGGCAATGCGCAGCGCGGGCATGCGTGAGATGCTGGGGGACAAGGTGCACAGCTTCTCCACTGCGATCCATCCGTTGGTGGAAGTGCATCCGGTCAGCGGCCGCAAGGCGCTCAATGTCAACGCCAACTGGACGACGCAGATCATGGACGTGTCGCAGGAGGAAAGCCGAATGCTGCTCGACCTGCTGCTCAATCATGTGAAGCGGCCCGAATTTCACGTCCGTTTCTCCTGGAATGTGGGCGACATCGCCTTCTGGGACAATCGCACCACCCAACATTGCGCCATCGCCGACTATGATACGCGCCGAGTCATGAAGCGGGTCGCACTGGTCGGCCACAAACCCCGCGGGCCGCGGGACGCGCCGCTGGAAATATCCGCGTCCGAAGCTGATACGGTCAAGTCGGGGCTGGGCGAGGCAGCGTCACGCTGAATTCTCCTGGATCTTTGCGGAAACCGGAACGGGAAGGACTGGAATGGAGGCAGTTTTGAATCGCGCGCCGCCACCGTAGACATCCGCGACGACACGCCCGAGGCGATGTTCGAAATGCTGGCAGAGCGCCGGCTCGGCGACGGCTTGCCCGTGATCCCGCCAACGCGCGAGCGAGTCGAGGCGATGCTCGCCTTCTCCGCCGGTGATCCGGATGAGGTGCTGTTCACGCTGCAGCCGCGGGCCGGGATCATCACGCGGCGCGTGGTAGCGGTCAACGCGGTTATGGCCGGCTGTTCACCGGAGGTTTTCCCCGTGGTGCTGACGGCGCTGCGTTGCCTAGCGCAGCCGGACGTCAACATCCGCGGCGTCAACGCGACCACTCATCTCGTTGCGCCGATGATTTTGGTGCATGGTGAGATTGTGAACTCGGCGGGCTTCAACGCTGGCGTCGGCGCTTTCGGCCCCGGGAACCGGGCCAACGCGACTGTCGGCCGGGCGGTGCGGCTGGTGCTGCTGCATGTAGCGGGCGCGTGGCCAGGGTTTGGTGACGCCGCGACCTTTGGTCAGCCGGCGAAATACACCTTCTGCGCCGCCGAGAACATTGAGGCGTCACCCTGGGAAAGCTTTCCGGTGAGCCGCGGCGTCAACGCGCCGAGCGCGGTCACCGTGCATTGCGGCGAGGGGCCTCATAATGTCCACGATATGGAAGCCGTCTCCGATCCCGCGCGAATTCTCGACAAGATCGCTTCGGCGATGACATCCTTGGGGCAAAACAATGCGACGATCAGCCAAGGCGAGTATTTCATCATCCTTGGCCCGGAGCATGCCGCTTCGATGGCCGAGCACGCGATGACTCGCCGTGACGTTCAATCCTACCTGTTCGACACCGCGCGGCTGCCGGCTGCGCTGTTCCGGAAGCATTTCCAGGAGCTCGCCTGGGCGCGCTGGATGCACACCGTTGCGGACGATCACTGGCTGCCGATGACGGCCGACCCCGACAATATCAAGGTGGTGGTCTCGGGCGGTCCCGGGAAACATTCGCTCGTCGTCCCGTCCTGGGGAATGACTCGCAGCGTCACCTTGCCCTTGGAGGGATGAGCATGGCCGTGACCGTCTATTTGCCCGACGCCGAGCCCGCGCCGGAAAAGGCTTCGCTTTCGCCGTCGCCGTCCTCGCTGGCAGGATTGCGCATTGCCGTCCTCGACAACGGCAAGCCCAATGCCGACTTTGTGATGCGGGCCGCTGCCAAGCACCTTGCGATCCGCACCGGCGCCGTGCTCTCCCTTGTCACCAAGAAGGGTCCGATGGGAATGTCGGCGAACGCCGCAATTCCCATGGCTCAGGACCGATTCGACCGGATCTGCGCGGAAGCCGACATCGTCATTACCGGGGTGGCCGACTGCGGCAGTTGCACCGCCTATTCGGTGCACGATGCCATCGCCCTTGAAAAAGCCGGCAAGCCGACTGTGGTGACGACGACCACTCAGTTCGAACAGGTTGCGTCGACCTTGGCGAACAGCTTTGGGCTACCGGAAACGCGGCTGTTCGTTCTGCCGCATCCGTTCGGTGGCACCGATGAGGCGACGCTCGACGACTGGGCCAAGGCCGGTGTTGACCAGCTTGTCGGCCTGCTCACCCAGAAGGCCTGAGCAATGCCGATCGAGATCGATCACACGGGAAAGGGAGCGCTCGTCACGGGAGCGGGCGCAGGGATTGGTTCGGAGATTGCCCGATGGCTGGCTCGCGCCGGGGCCACGGTCGCGGTCCACGACGTGCGCCCGGACAAGGCAAACGACGTGGTC
>CAMLKX010000267.1 GCA_946480515.1 uncultured Sphingomonadaceae bacterium
GCCGGCCTTTGGCGAGTAGAATGCAGCACCATCGAGGAATTCGTGGTCGTGCTGTCACTGCGGCGTTCGGAACGGGAAGGAGCGGTGGATCTGCCTGCCGATCCGGGACGGCCAGCACCGCAGCTGCCAATCCACATCGAACCGACCGTCGTGCGGCTGTTCGACATTCCGCATCCACCGCAATTCCAGGCGAGCAGTCCGACACTGTTGCTTGCGGCCGCCAATGCCGCGCCGAGTTGGCAGGCGGTGCCGCTGGAAATCCGCACTGGTGCCTCGCTGGAGGCTGGACGAAGCGCATCAGCCGAAACGGTGATGGGCTTTGCGCAATCCGTGCTTGCACAGGATGGGTCGGCGCTCCTTGACCTCCGGAGCGAGGTGGTGGTGGAATTGGTCAGCGCGGACATGCTGCTGCTCAACTGCGACGATGATGGGTTGATCAACGGCACGAACCTGGCGGTAATCGGACGTGAGCTGATCCAGTTTGGTCGCGCAGAACAGCTAGGCGAACGAACTTACCGGCTCAGCCGGCTGTTGCGCGGTCGGCTCGGCAGCGAGTGGGCGGTCGGCACGCATGCGATTGGCGAGCCCTTCGCGTTGATTAATCCGGTCAGCCTCACTCCAATTCCGCTGAAGGCATCTGACGTTGGGACGACGGTCGCGGTCGCCGCCTTCGGAATTGGCGATGAGGAAGACGGGTCGGCGACCAGCCTTGTCGTGGAGGGCGAGGCACTGCGCCCGCCATCACCGGTGCATTTGCGATCCGAAGCCACGGACGATGGCCAACTGTTGCTGTCATGGGCTCGGCGAAGCCGGATCGGCTGGGCGTGGATCGACGGGCTGGATGCGCCGCTTGGTGAAGCCGCGGAACGCTACCGCGTGACGGTGGAGGGGCCAGCATCGACCCTGACGATCGAGTGCACGGAGCCGCGGCTGACCATCGCACCCGAGCAACTGGCCGCGCTGGGCGGGGGAACGCGCACCGTGTCGGTCGTCCAGCTTGGCGACCTCGGCACATCGCGGCCCGCAACCATCCAGCTACCCTGAGGAGAATGAGATGACCGAAGTGACTCCGCGTATGGGCCTCCCGCTGCTTGCTCCCGGGCAGGCGCAGAAGGAGCTCTACCACAATGAAGCGATCCTCAGTCTGGAGGTGGTGGTATCCGGAACGGTCGAGGAGGGGCCGATCAACGCTCCGCCAGCCGCGCCCGCGGAAGGGCAGAGTTTCCTGGTTGGTCCGGCACCGACCGGAGCGTGGGCAGGGCAGGCGAACACAATCGCGGCTTATGACAGCTATGGCTGGCGCTACATCAGCGCGGCGGAGGGATGCCGGATGTGGGTCAAGGCGGCGGATGCGCTCGCCATCTTGCGCGACGGGGAATGGCTGCTTGGCGGGGCCATCGCCGCTCCGGCGGGAGGAAGCGTGGTCGATGCCGAGGCGCGGGCGACGATCGATCAAATTCTCACCGCGCTGCGTGATCAGGGGGTCATTGCTGCCTAGCGCGGGCAGTGGGTGACGCGCAGCGATCCGGCGGGGAGCGGTTGCAGCAAGTCTTTGGCGGGCGCGGACTGATCGAGCCACGAGCGCCAGGCCGCCTGCGGCAGAACCGCGACCTGCCGATTGTGATACGGCGCGACGTCCGGACCGGGATCGGTCGTGAGCATGGTGAAGGCCTCGCCTGTGCCCGGCACATCGCGGATGAGGCCGGCGATGCCGATCATCCCGCCATCGGGATCGCTGAACAACCAGCGGTCCTTGCGCTTCTGCTTCGGGTCCGCGGGCGCGGTGAACTCGTAGAAACCGTCAGCGACAATCAGGCAGCGGCCGGCGCCGAACTCGCGCCCTTCCGAGCGGAAGTTGTAGACCGGCTTGCCACCCGGTCCGGGCCAGCTCCAGCGGCGGACAACCAGATCGAAGGCATCGGCGGACCCAGCGCGGACGATCGGCCCCAGATCAGTGATGGCGATATCGCGCGGCTGCAGGTTCGGCGCACCGTCCGGAAAGCGCAGCGGCATCTGCTGCGCGCGGAACAGCTGCGCAATCTCATCGATTGAGCGGGTCTGAGTGTAGAGGTTGCACATCCGTCCCCTGACTAGCGCGCCCGCGGCCTGTTTCCGAGCGTCATTCGGGGGTATGACCGCACTCCCATTGGAACAGGAGGGACGCCATGACTGCGTTCAATGCCGTGCGTTTCAAGGTGAAGCCCGGACGCGACCAGGATTTTCTGGATGCTCACGCGAAGGTCGAGCGCGACTGGCCGGGAATTCGCCACGTCAACATCATCAAGACCGGCGAGCAGGCCTATTGCATCATCGGCGAGTGGGACGACATGGACAGCATGGCCGCCGCGCGACCGCACATGATCGCAACCCTCGACACATTCCGCGATACGCTTGACGGTGACACCGATCCGGTCTCGGGTCCGGTGGTGTTGCAGTTGAAGTAGGAGAGTGACGATGGCGGCTGTGCGTTCGATGGTGCTGGCGATCCCGCTGATGCTGGCATCTTGTGCGACCGCGGGAGAGAACAGCCGCCCCGCCAGCTTGATCCGGTCCGACGGGATGGCGATCGGCACCGTTAGCGTGCGCGAAACTTCAGCCGGACTGGCGCTCACGGTCACTGCGGCGGGACTCCCGCCCGGCCAGCTGGGGATGCACATCCACCAGGTCGGGCGGTGCGACGGACCCGGCTTCGAAAGCGCCGGACCACATTGGAACCCGACGGGCAGGCAG
>CAMLKX010000268.1 GCA_946480515.1 uncultured Sphingomonadaceae bacterium
GCGGCGATCTTGTCTCTCACCCGCTCGGCGCCGACCTCCCGCTCGAACTGCGCGAACGACAGCAACACGTGGAGCATCAGCCTACCCATGCTTGTGCTGGTGTTGAACGATTGCGTGACACTGACGAACGAGGCGTCGGCCTTCTCAAGCACCTCGATGATGCGGGCGAAGTCCGAAAGGCTCCGGGTCAGACGATCGATCTTGTAGATGATGATGACATTGATCCGGCCTGCCGCCACGTCGGCCAGCAACCTAGCCAAGCCAGGCCGCTCCAGCCTGCCGCCGGAGAATCCGCCATCGTCGTAACGTTCTCGAACCAGAGACCAGCCTTCATGGCGCTGGCTAGCGATATACGATTTGCACGCGTCGTACTGGGCATCGAGGCTGTTGAACTCCTGCTCCAGTCCCTCCTCGCTGGACTTCCGAGTGTAGATCGCACATTGCACCCTGCTCATCGCGGCAGTCCAAAGAAGCGTGGGCCTGACCAGCGGGTGCCAGTGATCTTCCGGGCGACCTCGCTCAATGAGCCGAACTGCTGACCGTCGCACGCGAACCCATCATCGCTCACCTCCACCACATAGGTGCGGCCTCGCCACCGGCGCACCAGACGGTTGCCTGGCTTGAGAACAGGACTCACTGCACGCCGCGTGCCCGTGCATTTTAGCGCCGCACGGGCGCTGGTTGAGTGCCCTCCCAGCGCCCGCTCCTGGAGCCGCCAGGCGATACCCCGGGCCAGAAGGTCCGGCGTGAAGGCTGCCGGTGGCGCAGCCTTGAACAGGTGGCGCCACCGATCCTTCAGCTGCTGCCGACTCAACTTGCACAGTCCGGCGATTTCTTCTGCAAGTGGGCCGCTCATTCAGGCGCGACCGCTTGATAGGTGCGCAGACCATCGACCTTGTCACTATCGATCACAAATCCGAGCTTCTTCAAGCCGGTGAGAGCTGCACGGACGGTGTGTGGCAGCCAGCCGGTTGCCTCCTGCATCTGAGCGATGGTTGCGCCCTGGTCACGGACCAGCAGCGCGGCGACTTGGTCTCGTTTGGAAGTCGGCTTGCCCGGCTGCGGAGAGGCGATTGGTGTTCCGGTAGCCGACTTACGCGAGGGAGCGGCACCCTCAGGGGCGCGCCTCCGCTTACCGGTCGAGGAAACCGTGGCTGCTTCGTTGGTCGTGTGCGATGCTTTTGTCATGGGGGGTCTCCTTGCGGAGCGGCACCATGCCGCTCCCACCACCCAAAGCCCGATCAATCACGTTGACCGGGCCAAGTCCTGACACGCCGCTGTGCGACTCGTGTTCACATCAATGCTCGGTTCCAGGCCGAAGTCGAATGGAATGGGCGGAAAGTCCGCTTTGCGCCCATCTTGGTAGTTCAGAGCCGCTCGAAGCAGTCCGAGACCGGACGTCCGTTCGGATTGGTTCTTAGGTCCGCTTTCGACCCATTGCAGACATAAGCCGAAGGAGCGCACGTTTGGGAGAGCAGGGAGTGCGTACGATGTGCGCCATGCGGCTGGCAGCGGAGGCACGGCGGCGTTCCGAATTACCGAAGAAGGGCGTCCACCAGCGCATCGCCTTTGAAAGCTGAAGCGTCGGCTCCGCTGTTATTCCGACCCGTGGTGCCGCGACTTCACTCAGACCACCGCAAAGCCATTGCATCGAGGCGTCGAGCCGTCTCGATCAGTAGCCTACGGCCGAGTAGATCAATTGGCGGCAGCGGATGCCGGCCGGCTTCGCACGCGATCACGCCGCCTTCCTTCATTAATGCCTTCGCCGCCAGCAGACCGCACTGGCGGTTTTCGAGATTGATCAGCGGCAGCCAGCGTTCATAGAGTGCAATTGCTTCCTCGCGGCGACCGGCACGGTGGGCATCGACGATTGGTTTGATGCCGTCAGGAAAGCCGCCGCCGGTCATCGCCCCGGTTGCGCCCGCCTCTAGGTCCGCGAGCAGGGTGATACCCTCCTCGCCGTCCCACGGGCCGACGACTGCATCCCCGCCGAGGCGGATCAATTCGCGCAGCTTTGCCGCGGCCCCTGGAGTTTCAATCTTGAAGTAACCGACCTGCGGGATTTCGCGCGCCATCCGCGCGAGCAACGCGGCGGGCATCGGCGTTTCGGCCACCGGCGCGTCCTGGATCATGATCGGAATGGCGATCGCTTCGGACACCCGATGGAAGAATTCGATGATCTGCGCTTCGCCCACGCGGAAGGTGGCCCCATGATAAGGTGGCATGATCATCACCATGGCTGCGCCCAGTTCCTGCGCTTCGCGGCTCCGGTCTGCGCAAACTCGCGAGCTGAAATGGCTGGTGGTGACGATCACCGGGACCCGGCCCGCGACATGCTCCAGAATTGCCCGGGTGAGGACCGCCCGTTCTCCATCGGCGAGCAGGAACTGCTCGGAGAAGTTGGCGAGGATGCACAGGCCGTCCGAGCCGGCATCGATCATGAAGTCGACGCAGCGGCGCTGCGAGGCAAGGTCGAGCTCGCCATCCTCGGTGAATGTCGTCGGGACAACGGGGAACACGCCCCGATAGGGTTCTGCGGTCATTGCCCAACCGATCCGGCTGCGGCCGGTTCGGGCTTTGATCCCCACAGCGCGTAGAACAGCACATAAAGCTCGCAGGTAGCGGTGAGCAGGAAGCTCCACTGCAGCCCGTACATGTCCGCGAGCCAGCCTTGAACGATGACCAGCGCGCC
>CAMLKX010000269.1 GCA_946480515.1 uncultured Sphingomonadaceae bacterium
TCCCGTCAATGTTCCGACATTTAGACCGGTCTGGATCGCGGCGAACGCATCGCGACCGTCCGCCAGCTCGCCCTCAACCGCCGAGACCAAATGCATCACTCGCGCATAGCGTTCGGTGGTCAGCAGCTTGGACACCTGTCGCGTCCCCGCCTTGCTGATCCGCGCGACATCATTGCGGGCGAGGTCCACGAGCATCATGTGCTCGGCAGTCTCCTTCTCATCCAACCGAAGATCGAGCTCGAGCCGGTTGTCCTCGTCGGTGTCATGGCCGCGCGGCCGAGTCCCCGCGATGGGCTTGATCTCGACGCGGTGCCTGCCCTCCTCGCCCACGAACACCCGCACCGCCGTTTCTGGGGAGCAACCGAACACCGTGTGGGCCGGACCAGCAACGTAGAACATGTGCGGGCTTGGGTCGGTCTCGCGCAGCCGCGCAAACGCGGCCATGGGCTCGGCGCAAGCCAGCGAGAAGGTCCGTGACGGGACGATCTGAAACACGTCGCCGGCGCGAACATGCTCCTTCGCGCGTTCGACAACTGCGCAATATTCCTCGTCCGGGAGATCGACTGACGGTTCCTGATCGTTCGCCGCATAGGCATCCGGAAACGGCTGGCCTGGAGCCCGGATCCGACTTTTGAGCTCCTCGAGACGGCGGTGCGCCTGGCCAAGTGCCATGTGAGCCGCCGAGGACTCGTCCGAACCGTAGACGGTGCAGATCAGCTTCGCGTCGCCACCCGGACGAATGGCAACCACCGATTCCGGCAGCCAGAACAGGAAGTCGGGAAAGTTGAGCAGGTCGGCGCGGGGCGACGGCAGCGCCTCGAACATTTCAACATGATCGTAAGCAAGGACACCCGGAAGCGAGAGCGCCAGCGGCTCGTCGCCAAGGAGGTTGGTGAAGCGCAGCCCAAGCTCCCGCACTACGTCCAGCGGTGATGGCGCGGCGAGCCTTTCTTCCTCATCGGCCGACTCGCATCGCTCGAAGCCGAAACGTGCGCTGGACTCGGAACTGTCGATCCGGTGCGCGGATAATCGCTGAGCAAGCGCCTTGAGGGCCAGCCTGCCACCCGGCGAGAGAGCTTCGACCGTGACCTCTCCACCGCGGGATTCGATCCGCAGTGCCGCGGCGTCGAGGATCAGGCTGTCTCCGCTGGTATCCTCATACAACAAGGTGTCGCTGCGGCGGCCATTGTCCGTCAGCTTGGCGTAAAGGCGCAGCGGGTCGCCGACGCGTGCGAGCTCCGCTGTCAGGGCGAACGCTTCGCCTGCGTTGATCGTCGCCGGAACGTTCATGCGACGTCTCGGCCCAGAGCGCCGCACACGCCCCGCAGGTGGCCAACCAGCGTGTTGAATTGATCAGGATAGAGCGTCTGCGCCCCATCGGACCACGCATGGGCGGGGTCGTGATGCACCTCGATCAACAGGCCATCAGCGCCGCAGGCCGCCGCAGCAAGCGCCATTGGAGCGACCAGGTCGCGGCTCCCGGTGCCGTGTGACGGATCGACCATGACCGGCAGATGGGACTTCGCCTTGAGAAAGGGAACGGCGTTGAGATCGAGCGTGTTGCGCATCGCGGTCTCGAAGGTTCGAATGCCGCGCTCGCACAAGATGACGTTGGGATTGCCCGCCGACACAATATACTCTGCTGCCAGCAGCAGCTCTTCCAGTCGTGCCGACATGCCTCGCTTGAGCAGCACCGGCTTCTGCAACCGTCCGAGGGCGCGGAGCAGCGGATAATTCTGCATGTTGCGGGTGCCAACCTGCAACGCGTCGGCATGATCGGCCACCGCATCGACCTCACCCGGCTCCATCACTTCGGTCACTGTTGCCAGACCAAGTTCGCGAGCAACCTCGGCGAGAAGCTTCAATCCTTCCAGTCCCTGCCCTTGAAAGTCATAAGGGCTGGTGCGCGGCTTAAACGCGCCGGCGCGAAGGATGGTCACGCCCGCGTCCTTCACCGTCTGAGCGCTGGCGGTGAGCGACTCCTTCGTCTCGACCGAACAGGGTCCGGCAATAAGCCGGAGCACGCCGTCACCAATTTCATGGCCACCGATCGTGACCACCGTGCTCTCGGAGTGCACCTCGCGGCTGACCATCTTGTACGGGGACAGGATCGGCTTCACCGATTCCACCCAGTCGCGGCTTTCGAGGTTCAATTCCGCCAGGGCGCGCTCATCGCCAAGCGCGCCAAGCACGACGCGCTCGCTGCCGGGCATATGCAATGGCTGAAGCCCCTTGGAAGCAATCAAGCCAAGCAGCTCGTCAACAGCTTCGGCGGGGGCACTGGGTTTGAGGACGATGATCATGATGCGCTCGCATTGGAATAAAAAAGCCTGCCGGGGAAGCGGCAGGCTGGTGAAATCCGACTGTCTGACGAAGGGTCTAGATCAGGCGCACCAAGGCATGCCGCGGACGTGCGTCGGCC
This sequence comes from uncultured Sphingomonadaceae bacterium, assembly GCA_946480515.1. The sequence continues at coordinate 2,423 of CAMLKX010000269.1, forward strand.
AGCGCCACCAGTTGATCGAGCTTGAACCGGGACGGATCACGTGAAACTCCTCGCGAACGCGCGTCTTGTCGCGTTGAGGCCTGACTTTGTCAATCCGCCTCGGACGCGAGGCCTGTTTAGCCTAACCGTATACCACGACCGAACGGATGCTTTCCCCCGCGTGCATCAGGTCAAAGGCCTTGTTGATCTCGTCCAGCGACAGGACGTGGGTGATCATCGGGTCGATCTCGATCTTGCCGTCCATGTACCAGTCGACAATCTTCGGCA
>CAMLKX010000270.1 GCA_946480515.1 uncultured Sphingomonadaceae bacterium
CTCGGCCTATGCCGATTATTTGATCCAGCGGGTCGCGGGTGCGCTGGCTCAACAGGGCATCGAGACTGAAATTCTTCCGCCGCACCTCTCACCGCCGCGCAGCCGGCGCCGGGCGACGCTTCGCTGTCTGCACACGCGAACAGGCGTGAAGATCGGTTTCCATGCAGGGCGGTCGAACCAGATCGTGGACATGGACGAATGCCACATCCTTCTGCCGCAGCTGTTTGACTTGGTCGCGCCGCTCCGGGCACTTTTGCGGACCTTGGTGCCACCTTCGCGCAGCGCCCAGGTTCATCTCACGGCGGCGGATCAGGGCGTCGATCTCTCACTTGCGATCGATCGGGAGCCGGAGGGCTTCGAGGCCATCCAGTCGATTGTCGACTTCGCGACCGAGCAGCGGCTTGCGCGGTTAACGCTCGACAGCGGGCATGGCGCGGAGACGCGCTACGAACCGGAACCGGCGACGATCACTCTGGGGGGAGTTTCCGTGTCCCTTCCACCGGGCGCATTTCTGCAGGCGACGCGGGAAGGGGAGCAGGTGCTGGTGAACTCCGTCCTCGCTGCGGTGGGCGGCGCCAAGCGCAGTGCGGATCTCTTTGCCGGGCTCGGCACATTCACGTTTGCTTTGCCCGGCCAGGTCACCGCCATCGAGGCCGCGCGAGCGCCATTAATGGCCCTCGCTTCGGCATCGGCGCGGGCTGGCCGGAATGTCTCCGCCGTTCACCGCGACCTCTACCGGGCTCCGCTCGATGCTGGCGAGCTGAAACCGTTCGAGGCGGTTGTGCTTGACCCGCCGAGGGCAGGCGCAGCTGAGCAAGTGCGTCTTCTCGCCGCCTCGTCCGTGCCGCAAGTAGTCTATGTCAGTTGCAATCCTGCCACCTTCGCCGTCGATGCCGCATCACTGGTCGCAGGGGGATATCGGCTGCTGTGGGCAAAGCCGGTCGGCCAGTTTCGCTGGTCGACCCACGTTGAACTGGTGGCTGCCTTCGAACGCTAGCCCACGCCATGGATGAAGCGCGCCGCGGCATGGACGGTCAGCCCGATCAGGCACAGGCTCGAAAGCGCGAAGACTGCAAAGCGAACCATCAAGACATTGGTCGTCGCCTGCACGAGGCTATGAGCAACCCTGAGGCTGACATAGCCCCAGGCGAGCGCCTGATTGATCCACACCTGTCCTCCACCGAGCAGGATCGTCGCGAAACAGATCGCGTAGAAAATCGTCGGCTGCTCCATCAGGTGCATGTAGTTATGCGCCGGCCAGCGGTATCGTGGCTCAACCACGCCTTCGAGGTCGACGCCGCGCATGCCCTGCGCTGGAGTGTAGTCCGCCGGGAGGGTCTTGATCGCTCGTCCGCCGACGATGATCATCCATAGCAGCATCACCAGCGTCCAGGCGACCAGCGCGATTACCGGTCCAAGCAGCGGATCATAATCCATCGACGTTCCCCCTCATCTGCGACCAGACTGCTGCAGAAGCGGAGAGGATACAAGCTCGGTCAGGCGAGGTCCCGCGCCACCTCGTCAATGATGGCGCGGCGTCGGGCGATGCTCTCTCTCGCGCCGTCCATCACCTGCCGGACGATCTCGGGACGCGCCGTCAAGGGCGTTCCGCCTTGCCCGATGGGCGAGGGGTCGTACTCGAGATAGAGACGGATCCGTTCGGCTTCATCCAGTCCGCGCAGCAATTCTACGACGCGCAACCCGAAATCGATGCCCGACGTGACTCCGCCACCTGTGATCAGATTCCTGTCGATGACTACGCGCTCGCCGGCCGGCTCGGCACCGAAGCTGCGAAGCATGTCCAGCCAGGCCCAGTGTGACGTCGCCCGCTTGCCTTTCAGTAGCCCGGCTGCCCCAAGGACCAGCGAGCCCGTGCAGACGCTGCTGACCAACTGAGCGCCTGTGGCTTGCCTTCTAAGCCAAACGAGCAGCGCTGCGTTTTGCATCGCCTGCGCTGTCCCTGCGCCGCCCGGAACGCAGATCATGTCCAACTGCGGACAGTCTTCGAAGCTGTGGGTGGGAAGGACTTGAAAGCCGGCATCGGTGGGAACGGGTGCGGGCGTTTCGGCAACGACGTGCACCTGCGCGCCGCTCATGCGAGCAAGCACCTGCGCCGGACCGGTAAAATCCAACTGCGTGACATCGGGGAAGATGAGGAAGCCGATCTTGAAAGTCTCGCTCATCTTCCCGTCTCCGGTGCTCAGTCGAACAGCTTGGCGAAGCGGCGCTTCTCCCGGTTGCGCCAGTGGCCCCGATGCCAGGCGTCACTGGCGAGCAGCGGGAGCACGGAGGTCGCCTCGGCGAACACCATTTGCTCGAGCGCGGTCGAAACCTTGCCCCAGCTTGCCGCTTCCTGCAGCGTCGATGACGAGCAGGCTCCGTCGCGCACGTCGGCAACCGTGATCTGCACTGCATATTTATGCACTTCGACATCCTCGTGGCCGAGGATTTCGGCGCACACGACCGTATCCTGCGCGAAGTTCTTCGGGACGCCGCCGCCGATCATCAGCAGGCCGGTCGTGCCCGCCTTGATCTTGATGTCGGTCAGCTCACGGAAGTCGGCGATGCTGTCCATCGTCATGTAATGGCCGCCCCGCTTCATCGCATCGACCTGATGTTTCACCAGGCCGAACCCGGCCGAGCTATCGGTGAAGGCCGGGCAGAAGATCGGCACATCATG
>CAMLKX010000271.1 GCA_946480515.1 uncultured Sphingomonadaceae bacterium
CTGATCTTGGCGGTTCCGATGAAACAGCAGCCCGCTTTCACCCGGCGCGAGCACTGGCTTGTCCCATCCGATCAGCCGCTTCGCCTTGCCCGGCGCGCGCACATAGACCTGAGGAACATCCGCTCCGGATCGTCTTCCCCGATTGGTGACCGTGAAACTCACCCTCAGTTGGTTCCCTCCAGAAACCTTCAGGTCGGAATAACGGAAGGCCGTATAGCTCATCCCATATCCTAACGGATAAAGGGGCTCCGCCTTCTGCTTGTCGAACCAGCGATAGCCGATGTCCGATCCCTCAGGATACACGATCGAGAACGGCGCAATCTTCGTTCCCGGCTTCCCCGCAGCCGCCAACGCCTGCGCTGATCCCGGCAGGATCGGAAGCGATAATTGATCGAGCGACTTGGGCCAGGTCAGGGGCAGGCGACCAGACGGATTAACCTCTCCGGACAGAACCCGGGCAATCGCTTCGCTGCCGCGTTGGCCCGGGTACCAGGCAACCAGGATTGCCCCGACGCTATCCTGCCAGGGCATGGCGACGGGGTTGCCCGTCTCAAGGACGACGATCGTTTTGGCATTGGCGCGGCTGACGCTTTCGATCAGCGCGTCCTGCCCCTTGCCCAGTTGCATATCCGTGGCGTCAACCCCCTCGACGAACCACTTCTCCGCGAGCACAATGGCAATGTCCGATTGCGCGGCCAAGCGGGCCGCAGCCTGTCGATCGCTGCCATCGGCGAACTGCACCTCGGCGTTCTGGAATGTACGCTTGATCGCCTGCAGTGGCGGCATTCCACCATAGCCGCGCTTGAGATTTGGAACACCCGGTTCTGCCAGCTCCAGGCTGACCCCGCCGATTGGCACGACTTGGCTGGAGCCTCCGCCCGACAGGACGCCCTTGTCGGCATGGCCGCCGATGACCGCAATCCGTTTGGCGGTTCTCGAAAGGGGAAGGAGAGCATCTTCGTTGCGGAGCAGGACGATCCCTTCCTCGGCCTGCCGCTGCGCAACCTGCGCATTGGCTTCAAAGTCGATTGCGGCTCCTGGAGCGGGGGGCGTATCGACCACTCCTGCGGCGAAAAGGCTGCGCAAGATGCGAAGGACAGCGGTGTCGACGCTCTGTTGCTTGGCCTTCCCGGCGGCGAGCGCGCTTTCGAGTTCCTTGCCGAAGAATTGCTTCTCGTCGTTCATCCAGCCGGACTGCTGGTCCAATCCCGCCTCGAGGGCGCCCACCGAGTGGGTAGCGCCCCAGTCCGACATTACCCAGCCCTGATATCCCCAGTCCCGTCGAAGCACATCGTTGAGGAGATAGCTGCTTTCACAGGTGTAGATCTCATTCACGCGGTTGTAGGCGCACATCACCGAATGCGGACGGCCGATCTCGTTGGCGATCTGGAAAGCGAGGAGTTCACCTTCGCGAGCAGGCGCGTCCGACGTATCCACGGAATACACCTGACGGCCTGTTTCCTGGGCGTTCAATGCAAAATGCTTGATCGTGGACACGATCCGGTTGCTTTGGACGCCGGCGATCGCATGTCCGCCAAGCGTTCCGGTGAGCAGCGGGTCTTCGCTGATATATTCGAAGTTCCTTCCGGCGCGCGGGTCACGCAGCAGATTGACGCCGCCGGACAGCATCACGCCAAAGCCTTTCGCCCGTGCTTCGGATCCGATCATGGCGCCGCCCTGGAAAGCAATCTTGGGGTTCCAGGTTGCTCCAAGCAAAATCGATGCGGGCAGGGCCGTGGCGGTGTCGCCCCTTCTGAGGTGATTGACGTTCGCCACGCCCAGGCTGGCATCCGTTTCCGCAACGGGGGCAATGCCGAGCCGCGGCACGCCAGACAAGCGCCCGGCCGACAGAAGCAGCGGAACGACCTTCACTCCGGGGACTTCATAGCTGCTTGGTGTCCGCAGCAGTGCGATCTTTTCCTGCTGGGTCATGACTTTCAACGCCGCCGCCGCGCGTTCGTCGGGCGACCGAGTTGGATCAGACCACGGACCCCGCAAGATATTGCCGGTCACCGCACCGGAAGGCATGGGCTGCGTAGCACTAGCGCCCTGCGCAAGAGCTGCTCCCGATACCGTGGCAGCAATGAGCAGCGCCAACGCCCGCCGAGCGATTGCTGGTTGATCGATGCGGGCTTCGGATGGATGGCCTGAAAAGTCGTTCATCGCCTAGCCTACCTTCCGCGTGAGACTTGTAATATAAAAGCTCGCGTAATCGGACTTCAGGCGACGGGCAAGCCGTGCGTCAGGGTCACAACTCGCTCATTCCGCCGGAGCTTGGAACGGCTCAATCGGCGAATGCAGCCACATAGGCGTTGACGTCCGCTAGACCTTCGAAGCCGAAGACGTATGCGGCCTCCGCAGTGTCGGAGAAATCGAAGCCGCCCGCTGCGATGCTTGGATTGCGGTAGAGCGAGGATTTATTCGCGTTGTCCGCGCGTTGACGGGCTTCTGCCCAGGTGGGGCCGCTCTTGCGATCTGCCAACAGGGCAGGCCAAGCCGACCGGTCGACCGTGTTGAACCCGGGCGACCCGTTACCAACCTTGTTGCCGTCCGGGATCTTGCGATAGTCGGCCTGGGCACGCACGATCCCGAGGGCTCCGGGTGTCGCCGAGAATTCATTCCAATCGCTATGCTGGACGACGTGCACGCGCTGCTTGGTA
>CAMLKX010000272.1 GCA_946480515.1 uncultured Sphingomonadaceae bacterium
CCTCGGTGAAAGCCATGTCACGCTGATCGGCGAGCCGCTCAGCCGATTTGTGATGTCGGAACCCCTTCATGACCTGCGCAACAGGCTGGCTGGGGTGCAGCGTCTGTTCGGGGTCAAGCTGCTCGACGAGCCTCGGCGGTTCGATTTGTCGGTTCAAGTGCAGGACGGTCAGATCCTCTTCGAGGGGGCGCTCGGACGCGACAGCTACGGCGAGTCATTTGGAGCGGTCGCAGCGCTGTCCAAGGCGCTCCATCGCGATCGGCTGATCGAGGATGGCGCCCGACGCATGCGCGCGCTGACCGGCTATGATCGCGTTCTGCTTTGTCTCGGCGAGGACCATGCCGACAGCAAGCGGGCCGGAATCGATTTGCCAGCATGCATCCCGGTGCAATGCGACCGCACCACGGTCGTCGCGGACGTCGATGCGCAGCGCGTAGCGATGTTTCCGACGTCCGAGCCGTTCCTGGCAAGCGCTCTGGCAGCACCATCGCAAGACGACATCGCCCAAATCCGCAGCGTTGGGGCGCGCTCCGCGATGCACATCCCGATCAACCTCGGGGGTGAGTGCGTGGGTTCGTTCCAATGCTACCATCGCACACCGCGCGCGCCGTCGCTTGAACTTCAAGCCGCAGCAGAGCTGTTCGCCCAAATCTTCGCGATGCAGGTCGAGATCAGCGACCTCGAGGAGCGCTAACCACGCTACCGGCTTAGCCCTCGAGAAAGCTCTTCACGCGCCCAAGAAAGCTTTTGCTGGCGGGACATTCTTCTCCGGTTTCAAGCTCACGGAACTCGCGGAGCAAGTCCTTCTGGCGGCTCGTCAGCTTGGTCGGAGTCTCGACGAGCACCCGAGTGACCAGATCGCCTCGGCCGCGGCCGTTGAGGATTGTCATGCCGGCGCCGCGCTGGTGAAGGGTTTCTCCAGACTGAATTCCGGATGGAATGCGGATCTCGATCGGGTTGCCGTCGATGCCCGGGATTTCGATCGTTCCGCCGAGGGCGGCCGTCGTGAAGCTGACCGGGCATTCGGCAACCAGCGTGGTTCCATCACGCCCGAAGATCGGATGCGGCTTCATGTGCACGAAGATATACAGATCGCCGCTCGCGGCTCCGCGCACTCCCGCCTCGCCTTCGCCGGCGACGCGAATGCGCGTGCCCTCGTCCACACCAGCCGGGACTTTCACGTTGATGCTGCGCCGCTTCAACGCCCGCCCTTCGCCGTCACAGGAGCGGCACGGGTCGGCGATCACTTCACCGCTGCCCATGCAGGAGGGGCAGCCTCGCTCGACCATGAAGAAACCCTGTTGCGCGCGCACCTTGCCCATGCCGTTGCAGGTGCGGCACGCCTGAGGTTTGGAATCGCCTCGCGACCCGCGCCCATCGCAGCTGTCACAGCGGGCAAGCGCATCGATGTCGATCTTCGCCTCATAGCCCTCGAACGCCTGCTCGAGCGTCATCGCCAAATCGTAGCGGAGGTCGGCCCCACGCGCGGCGTTCGCGCGCTGACCACGCGGGTCCATGAACTCGCCGAAGATTGACGAGAAGATATCGGAGAAGCCGTCAAAGCCGCCGCCTGCCCCCTGGCCGCCGCCGAAGCCGCCATTCTGGAACGCAGCCTTGCCGAACCGGTCATAGGCCGCACGCTTCTGCGGGTCCTTCAGGCAGTCATACGCTTCGTTGATCGCCTTGAACCGCGATTCCTTGTCGGTGCAGCCGTTATGCCGATCCGGATGATATTCCTTCGCTAAACGGCGATAGGCCGATTTGATCGCGGTCGCATCCGCGCCTCGGTCGACGCCGAGCAATTCATAATAATCCGTGTCAACCATGCGCCCCACCCCAGTGCGTCGATCCAGCGGATGATGGCATCCGGGCAGATTCGTCAACTGCTAAGTTGCTGAAAAACCTGAGCGGACTCCGGCTTCCACCGGATCGACGGAACATGGTTCAGCCCTTCTGGTCTTCGTCGACCTCCGAATATTCGGCATCGACGACTTCCTCGCCGCCGGCCTCGCTGCCCGTTGCGGCGCCTGCTCCGGCGCCGGGCTCGGCAGCACCAGCCTGCTGCTGCTCATAGATTGCCTGGCCGAGCTTCATCGCCACCGCAGCCAGCGCTTCCGACTTGGCGGTCATCGCGGCCGCGTCTCCGCCCTCGACGGCGGTCTTGGCCTCACCGATGGCGGTCTCGATCTCGCCCTTGAGGTCGCCGGAGATCTTGTCGCCGTGGTCGGCCAGCTGGCGCTCGGTCGAATGGATCAGGCTCTCCGCCTGGTTCTTCGCCTCCGCATCGGCCCGGCGCTTCTTGTCCTCTTCCGCGAAGCGTTCGGCCTCCTGCACCATGTTGTCGATCTCGGAGTCCGACAGGCCGCCGGACGCCTGGATCCGGATCTGCTGCTCCTTGCCGGTGCCCTTGTCCTTGGCATGGACGTGGACGATGCCGTTGGCATCAATGTCGAAGGTGACCTCGATTTGCGGCACGCCGCGCGGCGCTGGCGGGATTCCGACCAGGTCGAACTGGCCAAGCAGCTTGTTGTCCGAAGCCATTTCGCGCTCGCCCTGGAAGACGCGGATGGTCACCGCGCTCTGATTGTCGTCGGCGGTCGAGAAGGTCTGGCTCTTCTTGGTCGGAATGGTCGTGTTGCGATCGATCA
>CAMLKX010000273.1 GCA_946480515.1 uncultured Sphingomonadaceae bacterium
CCAATTACCTCGCCCAGGTTGAGCATGGCCGACGCTCCCTCTCGGATGTGGTCGGCGGCCAGCGCGCATCGAGCCTGATCGAAGCGATGATCGTGCGGAGCGACAATCACGCCACCGACGTATTGCTGCGCGACCTCGGCGGCCCGCGTACGATCCAGCAGTGGATGACCCAGCACAACATCTCAGGTCTGAAGATCGACCGTTCGATCGCGCAACTCCTGCGCGCACGCCGAGACCTGCATGACGTGAGGGATTCCAGTACACCGCGAGCGATGATCGAGCTCCTTCGCTTGCTCGATAATGGCGAATTGCTGAGCGCCGGCAGCCGATCATACCTGCTCGAATTGATGAGCCGGTGCAAAACCGGTCGGAACCGCATGCGCGGGCTGCTGCCCGTGACTGCGCGGGTCGAGAACAAGACCGGCACGCTGCGCGGGCTTACGGCTGACGTCGGCTACATTACCCTTGCGAACGGACGGAGGGTTGCCGTTGCCTTCTTCGTGCGGGGTGGAGGCGATCGGCCAGCCGCGATCGCTTGGGCGGCACGGATGATCCATGATGGCTTCGCGAACGCTGCCTCAGGATTGCGTTCATCTTTCGCCGGGAGTGGAAACTTCCAATGAGATTTCTCGAGACCGACCAAGGGCTCATCTCCGAGCAGTTCATCGTTCGCATCAAGAAGAACGGGCGCGGCTGGATGGTTACGTGGATCCACGGCGACCGGCTCGACCGGGCAGTTGCTTCGGACGAAGTCGTCTCCGCTTGGGCCGCGGTGGAACACCATCCGGTTGCGTAATCTCCTGGGAGTTTGACCGTTCTCTTTAGAAAGAGCGGAACCGATTGTTCTGCAAGGCTGTTTTCTCTGGCCTATGGCGACAGTGTTCAAGTGGCATACCGAGCATCCGGTCCTTTCCCGTGATGAAGTACAGCGCAAACTGGCCCGGTGGAACCGGGACCGGCTCGCGCCACGCTTGCCGGATAATGATTGGGAAGGGACGATCGACACGGATGCGCAGATGCTGCGTCTGGAGGGCGAGTTTCTCGCGAGCCTTCGAGCCGAGGCCAGGACAACGGCCGCCTCTGTTCCGTCGGAACAGAATGCATTTCTCGACTGGTTCGAACGACTGAAAAGCATCGGTCCCGGCCAAGGCGATCCCCTGTTCGATTGGCTGGCGCACACCGCGACGTTTGAGCAGATGCAGTGGTATCTCGAGCAGGAAGCTGCGGGAGAAGCCGGCTTCGACGATCTTACCGCTCTTACGCAGATCAGGCTTCCGGCGCGGGTCAAGCTGGAACTCGCGCGCAACTATTGGGATGAGATGGGGCGGGGCAACCCAAAGGGCATGCACGGCCCGATGCTGGCGCGGTTGACCGTCGCACTTGGTGCAAAACCGTCGATCAATCGTACGGTATGGGAGAGCCTGGCTCTGGCCAATGCGATGACCGCCATGGCGACCCGGCGCGATTACGCCTGGCATGCAGTGGGTGCGCTGGGGGTCATCGAGCTGACGGCACCGGAACGATCGGCAGCAGTCGCGGCTGGGCTCAAGCGCCTCGGCATCCCTGCCAAGACCAGGACTTACTTCGATCTCCACGCCACCCTCGACGTCAAGCATAGCCAGGCGTGGAATGCCGAGGCGATCGGACCGGCAATCGCCGAGGATCCGGCTCGCGCCGAAGCCATCGCAGAAGGCGCGCTGATGCGGCTCATCTGCGGCGCGAAGTGCTTCGAGCGTTACCGCCGGGAGCTCTGGTGAGAGACCGGAGGCTGCAACTCCTTAGTCGCTGATGAATTGATCGCACGTATCGGTGGCGATTGGATCCGCTAGAACGTCAGCATGGCAGGAGCAAACGAGACCGGCGACTTGCTTGTCCTTCGGCGGAAGCCGACGATCACCGGCTGGTTTGGGCTGGCGTGGCGACTCGCCGCCGTTGCCGGCCTGCTCGCTTTTCTGGTTCTGTTCCATTGGCTGGAGCGAGATGGCCTCAAGGACACACACGATGGCGACGTAGGTTTCGTCGACGTCCTCTATTTCACCATGATCAGCGCGACCACCACCGGTTACGGCGATATCGTGCCGGTGACGGACCGGACGCGGATTTTCGACGCCTTGATCGTCACCCCGGTTCGCATCCTGTTTCTGCTGATCTTTATCGGATCAGCCTATCTTTTCGTCGCCAGACGGTCGTGGGAAAGGTTTCTCATGAAGCGGATTCAGCGCACTCTCCATGGGCACACGGTCGTGGCCGGCTATGGCACCAAGAACAGCCGGGCGGTTAAAGAGCTAATCGACCTTGGCACCGAGCCCGACCAGATCATCGTCATTGATGCTGATGAAGACCGGCTCGCGCATGCCAAGGAAATCGGCTGCACGGTCCTCAAGGCCGATGCGACGCGGGACGAAACGTTGAAAGCGGTTCACATCGAGCGAGCGAAGCTCCTCATCATTTCCGCCGGCCGCGACGACACCTCCATTCTGATCTGCCTGACTGCCCGCCATCTCGCGCCAGATCTGCGCATCAGCATTGCGGTCAATGCCGAGGACAACGAAATTCCCGCGCGACGAGCGGGGGCGGATGTGGTCGTCGGCCTGGCGCAGGCCATCCACGCGGCGCTCTATCACGGCCAGGTGTCAGCCT
>CAMLKX010000274.1 GCA_946480515.1 uncultured Sphingomonadaceae bacterium
GGCGATGTCCTCGCGGTCGAATTTCCGGCGCGCGGCGAGCATCCACAGGATCGGGCCAAGCTTGTCGCCCAGCGCGGCGAAGCCTTGGGACAGGAATTTCTCAATGCCCTCACCCGCTTCCGCGAGCCTCGGCCGAGTGACGCAATAGCGCGAGCCTTTGACCGTGAATTTGAAGTCGTCGGGGACAATCTGTGCCCAGTTCTGCCAACTCTTCGGACTTTGGCGTCCATAGAAGGTCGCGTTGATCTCGATCGCGCCAAGCTGCCGCGAGGCATATTCGAGCTCCCGAGATTGCGGCAGTCTGTCGGGGTAGAACACCCCGCGCCACGGCGGGTAAGTCCAGCCGCCAATTCCGGTGCGAATATGCCCTTCGGCCATAGGGACGATCCTGTCAGTTGTGGGCCGACGAGGCAATCACCGCGGCACTCCTTCGTTTGGACGATGCGAATGGTGGGCTGAAGGCGTATCTAGCTGGGATGGAAAAGCGCCGTCTCAAGATCGTGGTGATTGGTGCCGGAATGGCCGGCATTCTCGCGGGCATCAAACTCAAGGAGCGGGGGATTCACGATATCGTGATCCTCGAAAAGGCAGACCGGGTCGGCGGCACCTGGCGGGAAAATACCTATCCGGGCCTGACCTGCGACGTGCCGTCGCACTCCTACACCTACTCCTTCGCTCCCAACCCAGACTGGAGCCATCACATGCCTCCGGGCCCCGAGATCCAGGGCTATTTCACGGAAATCGCCAATCGGTACGGATTGAACGCGTTGATCCGGTTCAACGAGGAGGTGGCCAGCTGCATTTTCAGGGACGGCCAGTGGCAGCTTGAAACCAAATCGGGGAGCAGGCTCACCGCCGACGTGGTGATCGCCGCAACCGGCGTGCTTCACCATCCCAGCACCCCTTCTATCGAAGGGCTCGATACGTTTCAGGGTGCCAGCTTCCATAGCGCGCGGTGGGACCATGACGTCCCTCTCGCCGGACAGCGGATCGGAATTATCGGCAACGGCTCGACTGGCGTGCAGATTGTTTCCGCGCTCGCCCACGTCGCCGGCAAGCTGACTCATTTTCAGCGTACCGCGCAATGGATCATGCCGGTCGAAAATGCGCCGTTCACCGAAGAGGAAAAGGAGGCGTTCCGGTCCAATCCCGAGCTGCTCAAGCAGATGCAGAACGAACCGACCTATCTTGCCGGAGTCGCTCGCTTCAACGAAGCGATCATCCACATCGATTCGCCACAAATGCAAGAGATTGAGCGCTTCGTCCGCCACAATCTCGAGGACAGCGTTTCCGACCCGGTGCTGCGTGAGAAGCTGAGGCCCGACTATTTGGTCGCCTGCAAGCGGCTGATCTACTCGCCCGATTATTATCGGGCGATCCAGCATCCAAATTCGGAGCTCGTCACCGACAAGATTGTGCGGGTTGAACCGCAGGGAGTTCGAACCGAGGACGGCCGACTTCACGAGCTTGACCTGCTGGTGCTCGCGACCGGGTTCAAGGCTGATCAGTTCATGCGGCCAATGAACATCGTTGGTCGGGGCGGCGTGGCGCTGAACGATGTCTGGGCGAAGCGGCCGACCGCTTACATGGCGGTCAGCATTCCGGATTTTCCTAATATGTTCATGCTCAACGGTCCGACCGGGCCGGTCGGCAATTTCTCGCTGATCGAGATTGCCGAAGCGCAGTGGAATTATATCGAGAAGTTCCTGGATCGGCTCGAGCAGGGCGAAGCGGCTCAGATCAGCGCTTCGCACAACGCCCTTCAAGATTACGAGAAAGCGCGGATCGCGGCCGCGAAAACGACCGTGTTCGGCTCGGGCTGCAAAAGCTGGTACCTCGATGCCGAAGGCGTACCTGCGACCTGGCCGTGGGGTCGTGACCGCTTCTTCAAGGAAATGAAAGGTCCCGACTTCAGCAAGTTTGAACTGGTGTCCTGAAGCGAAACTGGTGTCGCTGTGGCGCACTCGGCTTGCGGTGAGCAGCAAGGCAGGCCAGCACGCTCAGCACCACGAACGCGAACGCCACTGCCTCCAGCAGCGTCGGCAGGCGCTGTTCCCACAGGAAGCCATAGAGCAGCGCGAACATCGTCTCGAATAGGATCATCTGTCCGACCAGCGTCAGCGGCAACAGCCGGGTCATGCGGTTCCACAGCGCGCTCCCCCCGATCGAGGCGAGCAGCGCTAGACCAATCGAGATACCCCCGAACTGCGCCCAGGCGCTGGCGGTGTGACCGGACCGATCCATGAGCAGCGCGACCGGGATGAGCAGCAGGCTTTGCGCACCGGTCATGAGCCCGATCAGTAGATTCCACTCATGGGCGGAGACTTCCGGCACCCGAGCGAGCCAGCGGCTGTTGCCGATCGCATAGCCTGTCCACAGGATCAGGGCACCGATCGCGCACAGCAGGCCCACCATCCGGTCTGTTGATGAGCCCGGAGCAACCAGCGCCTCCCAGCCAATGCACAAAGCGCCAGCCACGCACAGCAGCAGCGAAGGAGCGAGCTTGCTGAGCGGCACCGCGTGGCGTTCGAGGCTGCCGACAATCGTCACCGCGACCGGCAGGAAGCCGATGACCAGCGACGTCATCGCAATCCCGCCCGACTGCACTGCGCTCGACAGCAACAGATAGT
>CAMLKX010000275.1 GCA_946480515.1 uncultured Sphingomonadaceae bacterium
GGTACACCGCTTTCGAAAATTCTCCGGCGGCGGCCATGATCTCCGTCGCATGGGTCCGGCCGGCAAAGCCATAGGGGTCGCCAGAGCCCGACTCTGGAACATTGATCCGGATCATCAGCCTCTCCTCAGTTCCAGCATTATTCTGGTTCGATGCTAAGCTTGGTCCGTTCTTCGGGCAACGCACTAAAGCTTCGCCTCTCCCCCCATCGACGGATCAGGCCGCAATTCGGGTTGCCCGGGGAGCCGCCTGAGCGCCGCGGACGAGACGTCCCGGAAGGGCTCCGGTGGCTAGTCCGTTGCGATAGGTGATTTCACCACTGACGATCGTTGCTTCATAGCCATCGGCATTCTGCTTCAGCCGTCGTCCCCCGGCCGGCAAGTCGTAAACAATGTGCGGCGCGTGGAGCCGCAGATGGTCAAGATCGATGATGTTGAGATCGGCCTTGTAGCCTTCGGCGATCAGCCCACGATCATGAAGCCCGACCGCATTCGCCGGATCAAGGCTCAGCTTGCGAACCGCCAGCGGCAGCGGCAACCGCCCTTCGACACGATCGCGGGTCCAATGGGTGAGCAGGAAGGTCGGAAAGCTGGAATCGCAGATGAGGCTGTAGTGCGCACCTCCATCACCGAGAGCGATCAGGCTGTTCGGGTCGGTGATCATGCGCCGGACCGTCTCCAGGTTGCCGCCGACATAGTTCGATGATGGCATCATCAGGATTCCGCGTCCGTCCCGCTCGAGCAGGGTGTCGAGCGCCAGTTCCCACGGCGAGCGCTTCTCCCGCTCCGCCTGCGCGCCGATCCGGGTTGCGGCATCAGGCTCATAATTGGGCGGATCGCCCATCGGGTAAAGATCTCCGACGTCGCTCGCCAGCGTCAGGTAAAGCGGATTGTCGGTGATCGGCCGCTCTGTCAGCAGCCGAGCGCGAAACTCCTGGTCACGTAACCGGGCGACCTTCTCACTGAGCGGCAGTTCCTCGATCTCGCGGAAGCTGGGGTGGAAGCGGAACGGATGGAACGAGAGCTCGAGCCCAAACAACATTCCGATCGGCCGCGGGAAGACCTGTGCCCGAATTTCCAGGCCATCGCGATTGGCTTGCCCGACCATCCGCAGGAGTACGTCGGGCAACTCGGGATTATATTTCTTCTCCAGCAGGCTGAACGAGATCGGCCGGCCGGAAACCTCCGCAAGTTGACGGAATAGCGCCATGTCGTCCGCTGGATCACCGCCATATTGCGCGTTGGGAATAAGCTGGAACACCCCGGTTCCGGCCTGTGCGAGGCCTTGGGCCAGCGCCAACAGCTCGTTGGTGTCCGCATCGACGGAAGGGGCAAGCTCTCCCGCCACGGTGCGATGACCGTGGCTTCGCGACGTGGTCACTCCAAGCGCTCCGGCCGCGACAGCCTCCCGCACGATCTCGGTCATTGCCGCGAGTTCGTCCGCAGAGGCCGGTTCGCGGGCAGCGCCGCGTTCGCCCATGACGAACACCCGGACGGGCGAGTGCGGAAGCTGCGCGGCAAAATCGACATCCGTCCGCCGACAATCGAGCGCATCGAGGTAATCCGGAAAGCTTTGCCAATTCCACGGAAGGCCCTCGGCCATCACCGTCTCGGGAATGTCCTCGACCCCCTCCATCACCTCGATCAACAGGTCGCGGTGCTCGGGCCGGCATGGTGCAAAGCCCACTCCGCAATTGCCCATCACCACCGTGGTCACCCCGTGCGCCGAGGAAGGGAACAGCCGGTCTTCCCAGGTCACCTGGCCGTCATAGTGGGTGTGGATGTCAACGAACCCCGGAGTCACGGCGAGGCCATCAGCATCGACTTCCTCGCGGCCGCGTCCTGCGACGCTCCCCACGGCGATAATCCGACCACCGCTGATCGCGACATCACCGATGAACGGCTCGGAGCCGCTGCCATCGATGATTGTCCCGCGGCGAATTACGAGATCATAATCTTCAATCATCACCATGATCCATCGCCGAGACTCGAAAAACGCATGAGAAGAATAGCTGCACCGGGTTCGCTGGAACAGCAAAAGGCGCGCATCTGCTGTCGTCCAGCAGGGCTGCGAGCAAGGAGGAGCCACTGCTTGTGACGACACCCGAGATGGAGATCCTGTCCGAGACCTGTTCGCACGGAGGGCGTCAATTGATCGTTCGGCATCGCTCCGCGGCGACGAACGGCGACATGACCTTTTCGATCTTTCTGCCTCCGGCCGCGGATCGGGGCGAGCCAATGCCGGTAATCTGGTATCTGTCTGGACTGACCTGCACGCACGCCAACGTCACCGAAAAAGGCGAATATCGCGCCGCGTGCGCCGAGCTCGGACTCATCTTCGTTGCGCCGGACACCAGTCCGCGCGGTGAGATGGTGCCCGACGACCCCGACGGTTCCTATGATTTTGGGCTCGGCGCGGGCTTTTATCTCGACGCGAAGATGGAGCCTTTCCGTCGCCACTACCGGATGTGGACCTATGTGACGGAGGAGCTTCCTGCCCTCCTCGGCGGAGCCTTCCCGATCGACAGCGGCAGGCAGGGGATCATGGGCCATTCGATGGGTGGCCACGGAGCGCTGACCGTGGCGCTTCGCAATCCCGGGAGGTTCCGCAGCGT
>CAMLKX010000276.1 GCA_946480515.1 uncultured Sphingomonadaceae bacterium
GGGAAACCAGGGGATCACCACCATGTCCCCTACCCCACCCTGACCAAGCCGCGCAGCCGCAGCTTCCGTCAGCGGTTCGGCCAGCGAAATGCACGGCCGGAAATCTTCAACCCCCTTCCCCGCCTCCCGCCTGAGCGCATGCATCCTTGTCACGATCGCGAGGTTCTCATCGACCGTCCCTGGCAAGCCGAGCCACCCGTCATTGAATGCCGCCCGCCGCAGCGCCGGCGCAGACTTGCCGCCGACCCACACCGGCACCGGCTTGGGCGGAAGCGGACGAAGCACCACGGACTCGAAGTCGAAGAACTCACCCGCGTGGCTCAACGTCTCACCTTGAGGCAGATGCCTAGAATTTCGTTCAGGCGCCGCCCCCTGCTCGGGAAGTCGACCGCGGCCGCGTCATATTCTTCCTTCAGCCAACCCGCCGACACGCCGCAGATGACCCGCCCTGACGTGAACGCCGCCGCCGTCGCGACCATCCGCGCTACCGTGAAGGGATCGCGCAGCGCGGCGAGGTAGATGTTGGTGGCGAGGTGCAGCCGCCGCGTTTCCGCCCCAAGCAGCGTCAGGGTGATCCACGGATCCGGCCAGGGCGAGTCGATCGGCCAGAATATTTCTCCCGACTCTGAATAGGGGTAAGGGGTCGTGATGTGCGCCGGCATGATCAGATGGTCGGCGTAGGTCACCCCATGAAATCCGCAGGCCTCGGCATGCTGCGCGAGTTCGACCAGCTGTTCCAGTTCAGACACGGCCATAAGGGCAAGCCAGAAGCGCATGCGCGATCCTTCTTGTTCAGGCGGGGCTGCCGTCAGGCGATGATGACATCCACTCCGGCCTGGTCGAGCATTGCCCGCGCCTCACCACTGATTCCGGAGTCGGTGACCACGACGTCGACCTCTTCCAGCGCGCAGACCACATTGCCCGACGGGCCCTGAAACTTCGAGCTGTCGACCAGCAGGATCAGTTCCGCGGTCTTGGCGATCAGGCGCCGTTCGGCCGCGACCAGCACGATGTCCGCCTGCATCACCCCCTGCGGCCCGACCGAAGCTGCGCCCATGAACAGCCGGGGGGCGTGAAATGGCGGCATCAGATCATCACCGGCGGCGGACAGGATGATGTTCTGTTCGCGAAACACCGATCCGCCCGGCACCAGTACGCGCGTTCCCGGCTGCGGCAACAAGGCGCTGACGATATGCAGGGAGTTGGTGAGAACCTGCAGGCCCAGGCCATCGAGATGGGGACACATCTGGAGGGTGGTCGATCCGCCGTCGATCATCACCCCTTGTCCAGGAAGGCACAGCTTTGCCGCCGCGAGCCCAATTGCTTCCTTCTGCGGCCGGTTGCGATTGATGTTCTCGTGGAACGGAACTCCCGAGAGCCCGGCATCGGCATTGGCCGGCCCATCCTCGATCAGGCTGGCTCCGCCATGGACCCGTCTCACCCGGCCGGACTCCGCGAGCCGCTCCAGATCGCGACGAAGCGTCGCGGGTGACGCATCGAGCGTCTTCTCCAGGTCCCGGAACGCGATGAAGCCGCGCTTTTCGAGCAGTTCGAGGATCGTCCGTTCCCGCTCCGCGGCATGCATTAGACGATCCCGGCTCCCAATCCGACCTCGGCACGCTCTTGCGCCTTGCGGTCGCGGTAGCCCGCTGCCCGATACGCAGCAAGAGGGTCGATCGCGCCACCGGCTTCGGCTCGGACCATCGCCAGGATCGGCGAGACATCGGTCCGGTACGCACGACGCAACGCCTGAAACGCCATCATCGTGTCATTGTCATTCTGCGCCGAATGAAGCTCATCGCGGTCGACCAGAACCGCCTTGGCGTAGGCAGCAGCGATGGCCTCCGCTGACGAAATCATGCTCTCGATCGGATCGGTCACATTGTGTGACTGGTCGATCATGTAGGCCGGGTTGAAACCATTGCGCGGACTGAGTTCCGCTTCGACCAGCTCGTTGAACACCAGGAACAGCTGGTGCGGGTTGATCGACCCACTGTCGAGATCGTCATCGCCATATTTGCTGTCGTTGAAGTGGAACCCGCCAAGCTTGCCGAAGCGATGCAGCCGGGCGACGATCTGCTCGATATTCACGTTCGGCGCATGATGGCCGAGGTCGACCAGGCACTGCGCTTTTTCCCCCAGTTCCTGCGCCGCCAGGATTGAGCTGCCCCAATCCGAAATGACCGTCGAATAGAACGCCGGCTCATACATCTTATGCTCGAGCAGCATCCGCCAATCCTCAGGCAACGCCGCATAGACCTGCGCCGCTGCTTCAAGGTAGTGGTCGAGAGAGCGCGCAAGATCCTGCTCCCCCGGAAAGTTAGTGCCGTCGCCGATCCACACCGTCAGAGCATTGGACCCGAGCTCGCGCCCGATTTCGATGCACTCGATGTTGTGCTCGACCGCCTGTGCCCGAACCGCCGGATCGTTCGCCGACAGGCTGCCGTTCTTGTAACTGTGCTTCTGACCCGGCTGGTCCTGGAAGGTATTCGAATTCACCACGTCGAAGCCGAGCCCATAGGCTGCAGCTTCGTCACGTAGCGCCTGATAATCGCTGACCTTGTCCC
>CAMLKX010000277.1 GCA_946480515.1 uncultured Sphingomonadaceae bacterium
TTCCGGGCCATGCTAACCCGCTTTATTGCATAAGCAAACCTACGAGAGGGTGAATTCGCTCCCCGGCCGATTGCCTGCAGTCCCAAATATGGAGCGGGTGTTGCGCCGGGGCAAGGGGTGCGGATCGCCCCCCGCCCCATGCTATGCTGGAGTGACGTCGCCCTGGTGAGTCGTGTCCCCCTCACCCATGTCCGGACGCTTGTCGAACACCTCGTCGATGATGCCGAACGCCTTCGCCTCGTCGGCTTCGAGGAACTTGTCGCGGTCCATCGCCTTTTCGATCTCCTCGATCGGCTGGCCCGTATATTTCGCATAGAGCGCGTTGAGCCGCGAGCGCATACGCAGGATCTCACGCGCCTGGATCTCGATGTCGGCGGCCATGCCCTGAGCGCCGCCCGACGGCTGGTGAACCATGATCCGGCTATTGGTCAGGGCAACACGCATTCCCGGCTCGCCGGCAGCAAGCAGGAAGCTGCCCATCGAGGCCGCCTGGCCGATGCACACCGTGCTGACCTTGGGGCGGATGTATTGCATCGTGTCATGGATCGCGAGCCCGGCCGTCACCACCCCGCCCGGCGAGTTGATGTACATGAAAATGTCCTTCTTCGGGTTCTCGGATTCGAGAAACAGAAGCTGGGCGGTGATCAGCGACGCCATATGATCTTCGATCGGGCCAGTGATGAACACGATCCGCTCGCGCAGCAGCCGGGAGTAGATGTCGAAGCTGCGTTCGCCCCGGTTCGACTGCTCGATGACAATAGGAACGAGGCCGGAAACGATGTCCTGATGATCCATGAGAGATGACGTCCTTGAGTGTTGCGGCAGCTTAGGTGGGCGTGAAATCGAAAAGGATCAAGTTCCCGGCCCGGGCAGGCTGAGGTAGGCCAGCCGCCGCATTTCGCGGCGTCCGCGGGTGACTGTGTCGAGGATCAGCCCGGCAAAAAAGGCGAGAACCGAGATAATGGTCATCCCCGTCACCAGGATCGCCGTTGGCAGCCGCGGGACCAATCCCGTGTCGAGATACGTCAGCACGAGCGGGATCGACAGCAGGATTGCGGCGAGCATTAGCAACGCTCCGAACCCGCCGAAAAACAGCAGTGGCCGCTCGGTCCGGTAGAGCACGGCGATTGTCCGCAGGATCCGCCAGCCGTCGCGGAAGGTCGACAGCTTGCTGGCGGATCCTTCCGGACGCGCCGCATAGCTGGTGATCATTTCGCCGACCGGCATGCGGAGCTCGAGCGCGTGGACACTCATCTCCGTTTCGATCTCGAAGCCTTCCGACAGCACCGGGAAGCTTTTCACAAAGCGTCGCGAGAAGGCGCGGTAACCGCTGAAGATATCGGTGAAACTGCGGCCGAACAGGCGCGCCAGAATTGCCGTGAACAGGCGATTGCCGAGGACATGACCGCCGCGATAGGCTTCTGCCGCTTCGTGCTGGCGCGTGCCGACGACCATGTCGAGATCTTGTTCAAGCACCATCGCCACCATCGCCGGCGCCGCGGAGGGATCGTAGGTCAGGTCGCCATCGGCCATGATGTAGACGTCGGCATCGATGTCGGCGAACATTCGGCGAACCACATGGCCCTTGCCCTGCTGGCGTTCGGTGCGGACCAGCGCCCCCGCCGATGTCGCAATCTCGACCGTGCGATCACGGCTATTATTGTCATAGACGTAAATCGACGCGCCCGGAATCGCCGCCAGGAAGCCGGCAACGGTTTTCCCGATCGCGGCTTCCTCATTGTAGCACGGCAGCAGGATCGCGATCCGTGGCTCGCTGACTGAACTCATGCTGCCCCCTGCCGCATCGGCTCGCAACTGCCGATTCCCGGCCAAATTCCCGGAAGGTCTATACGCTGGGAATGCGCGTCAGCCAAAATCGAGGACTTACTTCGCCGGCTCGGCCTTCTTCTTGCTCGCAGCCTTCTTTGCCGGAGCCTTGGCTGTTGCCGGCTTCGCGCCTGCCCCGTCCTTGACTGGCTCGGCTGGCTCGGGAGTTGCGGGCTCGGCCTCAACTTCCCCCTTCACCGGCTTTGCCGGCTTGGCTTTCTTCGCCTTTGCTGAAGCTTCCGGCTCCTCTGACTTGGCCTTCGCCTTGGACTTGGCCGCTGCCTTGGCCTTTGCGGGCTTGGCAGCATGGTCATGATGATCATGATCATGGCCACAGCCGGGGCCGTGGACATGACCGACCTCGTCCTCAAGGTCCGCCTCAAGCTCGGCGCGGGTAACGGTGCGATCCGTGATCGACGCCTTGCTGAACAGGAAGTCCACCACCTTGTCCTCGTAGAGCGGAGCCCGGAGCTGAGCGGCGGCCATCGGATCCTGGCGCACATATTGCACGAACCGCTCACGGTCTTTCGCCTGATACTGCTGCGCCGCCTGGCCGATCAGCCGGTTCATCTCCTGCTCGCTGACCTGAATCTGGTTGTCCTGGCCGACTTCCGACAGCAGCAGCCCGAGCCGCACACCGCCCATCTCCCACTTCTCTTTCTGATACTGCGCCAGCGTCAGGCTGACCTCCGCGGCCAGGGCGTCAGCTTGCAGCACGGCCGCGGGCGTCTCGAT
>CAMLKX010000278.1 GCA_946480515.1 uncultured Sphingomonadaceae bacterium
GAACCCCGAGCTACTCGCCCGCTGCACGGGTCTGGCCGATACCGGAGATATCGTCGCGCTCCCCTTCGACCGCGAGGATCGCGGTGTCCTTGATCGCGGCCGGATCGACCTTTTTCCCGCGATGGCGCAGCTTACCGTCCGGCAGCAGGTGGCGCTGGAACACGACGTCAACGGTCTGCAGGTAGAATTCCTCCGTCATGTCGCAGACGGACCGATACTCGTCATAGAAGGCGCGCGTTGCGTCCGCACTTTCGTCATCGCCATCGACCAGGTGGCGGAACATCTGCCAGTGGCTGACCAGATGATCGCCAAGGTTCATCGCCATGAACCCGGCGAGCTGAAGGAAGCCGGGATACACTTTGCGCCCCGAACCGGGGTAGATCATCGGCACGGTTGCAATCACGTTGCGCTTGAACCAGGTCAGCGGCCGCTGCGTCGCCACCGTGTTGACCTTGGTCGGCGCCTCGCGCGTGTCGATCGGACCGCCCATCATCGTCAGTGTGGCTGGCCGGTTGGGATGCCGTTGAGCCCCCATCAGGGCCGTTGCGGCATAGGCCGGAACCGATGGCTGGCACACCGCGAGCACGTGGGGCCGCTTGCTCCCGGGGCGGCGACCGACGACCTCAAGAAACTCAACGACATAGTCGATGTAATCATCGAGATCGAACTGGCCCTCGCGGAGCGGGACCAGCTTCGCATCCTTCCAGTCGGTGATGTACACATCGTGGCGTGGAAGCATCCGCTCGACAGTGCCGCGCAACAGGGTCGCGAAATGACCCGACATGGGCGCAACGATCAGTAGCTTCGGCTGACCAGTCACGCCGTGCCGCTTGAAGTGCAGGAGATTCCCGAACGGCTTTTCGACAATCGTCTCTTCTTCCACCGTGACCTGTTTCCGGCCCACAAGCGTGGTTGGAAGATTGAACGGAGGCTTTCCGCGCGGCGCCGCGGCATGCGCGAACACGTCGAGCCCTGCCGCCAGCATTGGGCCGAGCTCTGTCGCCGACCACGGGTTGCCAGGATGCTGCATCCAGTCAGAACCCCAGGATGCAAGTTGGCTCGCGCTCGCCAGCAGCGAGCGCTGCACCTCGTAACTATCGTATAGCATGGAGATCCTTTGCCCCAACTCCCCGCATGAGATTGGCCCCTCCCCATCCCTGCCGCAAGCGAAATGACAATTTTCCGAACGGAATCGACCAATTGAGTGGCGGCGGAGCGGCTGCTACTCGACCGCATGCCTGATGAGAAGCAAACGAGGACGCGGCCAACCCTTGGCGACCTGAAACTCGTGTGGAGCCGGGCCGCACGCTACCCCCGCTACATCGTCCTGGCCTTGACCGCGTTGATCCTGTCGTCTGCCGCAACCCTGGCGATCCCTTATGGTTTCAAACGCGTCATCGACCGCGGATTTGGAAGCGGTGCTGCGGTGGGGAACGCGTCGGTCGATTCAAGTTTCCATTATCTGCTGATGATCGTGGTGATGCTCGCCCTCGCTACCGGGCTTCGCTTTTATTTCGTCAGCTGGCTGGGCGAGCGGACCATCGCTGACCTCCGCAACGAAGTTCAGGCAAATCTGCTGGCGCAGCCGCCCCGCTTCTTCGAGGAGAACCGGCCCGCCGAAATCGCTTCGCGACTGACTGCGGATACCGCCATCCTCGAGCAGGTCGTCGGATCGAGCGTGTCGATCGCGCTGAGGAATCTCGCGACCGGCGTTGGCGGCGTCATCTACCTGTTTGCACTGTCACCAAAGCTCGCCGCCATGCTGTTGGCCGGAATTCCGATCGTATTCGTTCCGATTCTGCTGATCGGTCGCCGCTTGCGGGCGATCTCCCGCGCCGCGCAGGACCGGATCGCCGATGTCGGGGCCTCGGTATCCGAAGTCCTCGGGGCGATGAAGGTGGTCCAGGCATTCGGCCAGGAGCGCCGCGAGGCGGAGCGGTTCGGCGCCATTGTCGAGAATGCCTTTGCCACTGCAAAACGCAGGTTCCGGCTGCGCGCGATCATGACGGTCATCGTGATTGCCATGCTGTTTGGGTCGGTGACCCTGATCCTGTGGGAAGGCGCCAATGATGTCGCCGCGGGCCGCATGTCGGGGGGATCGATCGCCGCCTTCGTGTTCACCGGAGCGCTGGTCGCGGGCGCGTTCGGCGCGCTGACTGAAGTCTATGGCGATTTGATCCGCGGTTCTGGAGCGGCCGGCCGCCTCGGCGAACTGCTGCGCGCGCAATCCGACATCCGCGCACCCGCGCACCCGGTCAGACTGCCCCCACGCGGGCGTGGCGCGCTGTCACTTGAACAGGTGAGCTTCCGCTATCCGACACGCCCCGACACCAGCGCACTCGACGAGCTTGATCTGACCGTCGCTGCGGGCGAGACGGTGGCGGTGGTCGGGCCCTCGGGCGCAGGAAAGTCGACCTTGTTTCAGCTCGCACTGCGCTTCTACGACCCGCAATCGGGCCGCGTCCTGCTCGATGGCGAGGACGTCACCTTTAGCCGCGCCGCGGCACGCGACATTGCCTTCGTGTTCCAGTTCTTCGCGCTGTACCCGCATA
>CAMLKX010000279.1 GCA_946480515.1 uncultured Sphingomonadaceae bacterium
CGATCGCTGTCGCGGCTGCTGCGTGAATATGCACCGCAACTGCGCGAGCGACTGATTGCCGCTTACATTGTCGGTTGGCCGCTGAGCCTCACGGCGGACCTTCCCGCGATCGGTTTTCCCGCCTGCCGGAGACCCGATGAGGCTGGATGCGTGCTGTCGTGGCAGAGCTTCGCGGAACCGGCCAATCCGGACCTGATCCTCGATGCGTGGGAAGGCACTGCCGGTCCGGGTGGGCTCAAGCGGAAGCGCAAGGACATGGTCTGCGTCAATCCGATCACCGGCACGCTCAACGGCGCAGCTCCGCCGGCGGCAAATGCGGGCACGCTGATCCCTAACAGCGACCTGACCAATGCGACCCTCGCCAAGGGTCAGGTCGGCGCCCGTTGTGAGCGGGGATTCCTCCTCATCGACGGAGAGATCCCGGAAATGGGACCGTACGTCCTGCCGGGGAATAACTATCATGTTTATGATTATGCGCTGTTCTGGGCGGCGGTCCGCCAGGACTCGCAGCGGAGGCTGCGCGCTTGGCAGCGCTGATCACCACCAGTGCCGCCGACTTTGCCGGTGTCGTGCCGCCCGCCAAGTTGGCCGGGCTGGATGTCGGCACCAAGACGATTGGCCTCGCGGTGTGCGACGCGGGCTGGAGCTTCGCTGGACCGGCCGAGACGATCCGGCGCACCAAGTTCACTGCCGACCTGCAGGCGCTAAAGCGGTTCATTGACGGCAATGCAGTGGTGGGGTTGGTGCTTGGCCTTCCGCTCAACATGGATGGGACCGACAGTCCGCGCACCCAGTCGGTCCGTGCATTTGCCCGCAACCTGGCGCCGCTCGATCTGCCGATCCTGCTGTGGGACGAGCGCTGGTCGACCCAGGCGGTGGAGCGGGCGATGATTGCCGCCGACGTCAGTCGCGCGAAACGAGCGGAAGCAATCGACAAGCTGGCTGCCGCGCACATCTTGCAGGGCGCCATCGACGCGCTGGCAAACCTGCCGCGAGCCGGTTAGGCGACCGGCTGATGCACCTCCTGTCGATCGACTCCCTCAGCGATTCGGACATCGCAACAATCCTTGCCGAAGGGCAGCGGTGGTTCGAATTCAATCGCGGTCCCCGGCCAACCGATCATCGGCTTGCCGGAACAACGCTGATCAACGCCTTCTTCGAAAATTCCACGCGCACCCTGCTTTCGTTTGAGATCGCGGGCAAGCGGCTCGGCGCTCATGTCGTCACGATGCAAGTCGAGCAATCGAGCATCAAGAAAGGCGAGACGCTTGACGACACGGCCCGCACGCTCGATGCGATGCGCCCGGACGCACTGATCATCCGTCATGGGACGAAGGGCGCTCCAACCGAACTGGCTCAGATCGTCGATTGCGCGGTGATCAATGCCGGGGACGGGACTGGCGAGCACCCCACGCAGGCGCTGCTCGACGCCGCGACAATCCACCAACATTTCGGACGCATCGAGGGACTCACCGTCGCCATCTGCGGCGACATCCGCCACAGCCGGGTGGCGCGCTCCAATGCCAAGCTGCTGAGGCGCCTCGGCGCAAGAGTGCGGCTTGCCGGCCCCGCTTCGCTGCTTCCGGCCGACCTGGAGCCGATCGGGATCGATGAAGCCGTCGAGGGTGCGGACGTGGTGATGATGCTCCGTGTTCAGCGCGAGCGACTGGAGGAAGAGTTCGGCGATGCGCCCGGCGAGTATCTGCTTCGCTTTGGACTGACCGACGAACGGTTTCGCCGCGCCTCACCTGAAGCCATGATCATGCACCCGGGACCGATTAACCGCGGAGTCGAGATTGACGAGCGCCTGGCCGATGATCCGCAGCGCTCGCTGATCGTCAGGCAGGTAGAGATGGGCGTGGCTGTCCGGATGGCGTGCCTTGACCTCGCCACCGGTGGCAGTTCAACGCGGGCTTAACGCGACGCGAACTGAACCGGCGAGTCCCCACCAACGCTTCGGACGAAGCATTTGCCGCCTGAAGCGCGCAATGAGCGGCACAATTGAACCGCCTCACGGTGCGAGCCAAAACCGCTCACCGACAAGCGATACAGGGTTCCGTCGGGTCGGCGGATCTGACCGCGAACCGGGGAATAGGACCGCAGGGATGAATAGCGCTTGAGCGAATCCGACCAGGCCTTCGCCACGCGCGACAGGCTTCCGAAAGCGCCCAGCTGGACCACCACCGACGCATTGGCCGGGCGAGTGGCCCGTTTGAGGCTCGCTCTCTTGATCGCTGGAGCGGCGGCGGGTGCCGCGGCCTTGCTGAAAAGATCGGCGAGTGCCGGTTCCACGGCTTGCGACGGGGCGGGAGTGAACTCGGCGACGGTGGCCGGCGCGGGTTGCGGAGCCGGAGCGGCCTCACGCTGAACGGGAACCGGGGCTGCCGATGCCGCTACTCGAGCGGGTGCGGCTTGGGCGGACACAGGCGCGGGAGCTGGCTTTGGAGCTGCAATCGCCGCAAGCTGTGTAATGGGCTGAACGGCGGCGGCGCGCGACGCCAGCTCAGGTGCCGGTGCAGGAGCCGCCACGGCAATCGCCACGGACCGGGCC
>CAMLKX010000280.1 GCA_946480515.1 uncultured Sphingomonadaceae bacterium
ATGACAGCCGCGATGTCCCTGCGCTCGAGCAGCGCTGCCACCTGCGGGCTCGGCGCGGCCGAATCCGCCCCGTCGAAGAAGATGCGCTGGACCGCGGGACGGCAGCGTTCACGAACGAAATAGGTCTGGAAGTCGAGGACGCCCGAAGCGGTGTCGAGCCGTGTTCGCACCGGGTTATCGGACATCGGCAGCAGGGCCGCCGTGATACCGAGCGCCCGCGCAAGGTCATGAGTGACTTCGGTCAGCGATGAGCCCGCACGCAGCCTCCGCGTGCGCTCGACGTGCATTGCAAGGTCCTGGTCGCCGAGCTGGAACCAATCCTCCGCTCCGAGGCGCCGAATCGCGGCCATGAAGTTCCAGCTTTCGCCGCTCACGCCCCAGCCACGTTCGCGGTCCGCGAGACCCGAGAGCGTGTAAACCACCGTGTCGATATCGGGAGAGACATGGAGGCCGAGATGGTCAAAATCGTCCCCGGTGTTGATGATGACCGACAGCTGATCCGGAGGCAGGCAGTGCGACAGCCCGAACGCAAGCTTGGCGCCGCCCACGCCGCCACACAGGGCGATGACATGGCCTGAGATCGTCACCGGAACAGGTCCTGCTCAACGGGCCGCAGGAGAGCCGAAACTCCCGTTTCCTCTTCATCTGGCTCGTATGTTGCGCCCCGCACGATCGCGGCGGGGATGCCCTCCGCGGCTTCTCCCATTACGAGCGAAGCGGCGGCCGCGATTTCATCCGCTACGGCGATGATCGTCGCCTGAAGCTCGCGGCCGAACAGGTCGGTTTCGCCGCGCCGGTCGCGCAGCGGCTTCATTCCTGCAACACCGATTGCATGGCCGGTGGTGCCGAGCCGCCAGGCCCGTCCCAGGCTGTCGCTGATCACGACTGCGATCTGCGCTCCCGTGCGGGCCTGGAGAGCGTGACGAAGCTCTCTTGCGCTCGCATCTGGATCGACCGGCCACAGCAGCGCGACATCGCCGCGCGCTCCCTGCTCGACGTTGGATTGGTCGATCCCGGCATTCGCGAGCACATGACCGGTGCGATGGCGGGTAATCACGATCCCGGGCACTGCTCGCATGACTTCCGACGCTTCTCGCAGGATCAGTTCAGCCATCTCCGCCGGCTTCCCGCTAACACCAGCCAGCTCCTGCGCTTCCCGGCTTGCGGAGACAGCGTTCAACCTGATCGTCCGGCCCTCCGCCTTGGAAATGGCCTTCTGAGCGACGACCAGAACGTCACCATCGAGCAGCTGTTCGCCGCTCGCTTCCATTGCGGTGTGAATCAGGGTGGCAAGATCATCGCCGGCCTTGAACAGCGGGAGGCCCAGGACAGGAATAACCACCACGCTCGGCCGCGAACACGTGCTCATCAGTGCGGCGGATTGCCGGTTCGACGGCTGATGTCCATCTTATTCCTGCAGCAGCCGATCTTTCGGCTATGAACGGGCACAGCAAGGAGACTCGTGATGGCCGTGGTGGCGCTCGATCATGTAAACATCCGGACGTCCGACATGGCGGCGACGATTGCCTTCTATCGCGACCTTCTTGGACTTCGCGCGGCCATCGCGCCGGGCGCCCAGTCGATGGATCAGGGCTGCTGGATCCACGATCCGCAGGATCGGCCGATCGTCCATCTCGGTTCGGTGACTGCCACTTACCCAAGCGATGAGGCGGCGCCCTTCTCACCGGGGAGCGGCAGCGGCTCGGTTCATCACGTCGCCCTCGAGTGCGACGACTATGACGGAATGAAGCACGCGCTGGACGGCCGGATCATCAAGGAGTCCGACATTCCGTCAATCAAGCTTCGCCAGATCTTCGTTCATGACCCGAACGGAGTCATGATCGAGCTGAATTTCCGGGGCTGATCGTTAGAACGCTTTGGTCTGTCCGCCGTCCACCATCAGCGTCTGACCCGTGACATAGGCGGCAGCTTCGCTCGCCAGAAACACGGCGGCCGCGCCAATATCCTTTTCGCAGTCGCCGATCCGCCGCAGTGAAACCTTGTTGATCTGGGTGTTGTAGTCGTCCGGCGCATATTCTTTCCACATCTGGACTCCGGGCGAGTTGGCGAACGGGCAGAGGATGTTCACCCGCACGCCTTCGGGCCCCCATTCGCTCGCGGCCACCTTGGAGATCGCTCGAATCGCTTCCTTGGCCGCGACATAAGATCCTTGGGTCGGAATGGCGTCGAACGCCGCGCCGGACCCGAAGTTGATCACTGATCCCTTCGTTTTGACCAGGTGCGGGTAAGCTGCTCGCATCAATGTGAAGGTCGGCCAGAAGCCGGTGTCGAACGCGACGTCCATATCCTCGGCGATCAGCATCTGCCGCGAGGCCTGCGCGGCATTGACCAGGATATCGAGCTTGCCAAAGTGTGACAGGGCAGTGTCGACAATCTCCGGCAGCCGCGCGCGCTCCGCCAGATCGACTGCCATGAAATGAACATCGCCGCCGAGACCCCGAAGTTCAGCCTCCGTTTCGCGGCCTAGCTCTTCCTCGCGGTGGACAATCAGCACTTGCGCTCCCG
>CAMLKX010000281.1 GCA_946480515.1 uncultured Sphingomonadaceae bacterium
GAACCAAATTCGGCACTTTCGGATGAGCAGGAATAGGAGCCCGCGTATGCATTCCCTTGGCGGTCCTGATCCGCAGTGCAGCCGCTCGTTGAGACCGCGACGATGCCCTGGAGCGGGCTTTCAGCAAAGCTGGTCGCGCGCTCGGGGAGAATGCACAGGCTTTTTGTGGCCGAACCGCCGGTTAGCGGCCCTCCGCCGCTCACATGGATCTCGTAACGGCCAGGCTGAAGATCAACGGGTGACTGGCTTTCCGCGCTCGAACACGCTGCCAGCGAGAGGACGCTCACGATCGTAACAGACAGACGGAACATGGAGGTGACCTTGCCTTTCTGGACAGGAGCGGTGAACTCGCTCGGTTTGAGGCGCTTGCAGGGTTACCCTGCTAATCCTTGAGATGCTCGACCGGTTCTCGGAACGCGCCGGTATTGGACTCCGAGGGGCAGCCGGCAGCTTTCAGATCCTTGTCCAGTTGCCCGAGCACCATCGCTGTCTTGGCACCTTGACCCATGGCTTGGGTCATGGATTGCGGCTCTTCACCAATCGGTCCGTTTTCAAACCGCGCCATGATCTCGTCGCAAGCGGCGGTCCACGCCTTCGGCGGGAACACCAGCTTGTCGATCTCCTCTTCGAGCATCATCGAAAAGAGGCCCATCGTGACTCCTGTCGAGCGAAACGCAGGAGCGACATAGTCGTCCGGAGCATCGCCGCGCTCGACCGTTGCGGTCACCTTGGTTCGGGTGCCGTTATCGATCGGCTTCAGCCATGCGGTCATCTTCGTCGCGACCTGCCCGTTGGCCAAAACGATGTAGCTCACGCGATCGGCGTCCTCCTCAACCGAGAAGGTCGGCGCGACGCCGCCGCTGCGGCTCGGGTCGGTGCCGGGTGCGCCTTCGGCATCCCTGATATCCAAGTCTGCGATCGCAGCCGCAACTTGAGCGGGGGGACGATCAACCACTCGGCTGTAGTTCGGGTCGAACATCCCAGTAGCCCACATGCCGCCTACGCCTAACACTCCCAACAACGTCCATTCACGCAACATCTTGAACGCCCCCGCTCGGGTGCCACACACCCCAGCGATGACATCGCACTCCCCAACTAAGGATTGGTAAAGCGCTCGGGTCTGCGGCGATGTCTCGATCCAACCCCTTTCGGACGGTAGCCGGGCAGCAATATCTTCATGTCACTTGCAGAAGACACCGCAATCGGGGGCGGAAAGATTGCAGGCGGGTTACAGAAGCTGCGAAATGGGTCCGGGCGATCCATGCCAATCATGCCACGCGTGTCCATTCTACGTCGCAGCACGACGGCATGGCATGATTGGTACCGGGGTAGCCAAGCGCGCGATGCATTTCGCCAGCGTTCACGGCGAGCGATGCCAGCCCCCCGCTCCTGCGCCCGACGCAGGCGGCTACGCAGCTCAGCCCGAAATGCATCTATGGTCACCCTCACTGATCAGTAGCCGCTGCCTGACGTGCCAGGCAATGGCGCGTAGCTGCGGCAAAGTCAGGTCCGTCGCTTCGCGGCACCACGGCCACCCATGGTACATTGTCACTTTTGTCACCAAAGCAGGGTCATTGCGACGCGCTTAGTGGCAGCCGCACACGCTAATTTTTCCACAGCAACACCATGTGGAGATGAGCCATGCTGACTGATCGAGAACGAGTGCTCAAGGGCAAGCCGAAAGTATGCCGTGCGTGCGGCTGGAACAAAGTGCTGGGGGACCGCTGGGAGTGCGTCAATCCGCACTGCGTGCGAACCGGCTCAGACCCCCACTGAATGTCCGCTTTCGACCCAAAGCAGACATAAGCTTCAGCGCTGGCGGTCGCCCCTGCTGGAGCCGAAGACGCGGTGGATGAACTCCCAGAACAATCCGGTGGCGATAAGCCCATACACGCTCGTCAGCTTGGAGCGGTCAACGGCGAGCGCATACTAAAGGAGAGCGCCAGCAAGGCTCCAGAGAACTACCGTAGGCCACTCTCGACGGATGAGCTGTCGCATAGTCGCAAACCTAAGTCGGCGAGTGGCAGCTTTCCACCATTGCGGACATTCGAGAGATGATGCGAAAGTCCGCAATTGTACGCCGTAGCATTGCTCACCGTCGCCGCATTAGTTGGCTCGCCAACGAGTATCCCAGACAAGCTAGCTGGCAGCTTCAAGTGTAGTTATGAGGAAAGCTGGGGATGTGGTCCGGCAAGCACCGGCCCCTTTTGCGTTGATGCTGGCCGCGATCCGAACGCTGGTCGGTATGTGCTTCGGGTTGATTTCGAAAGCGGACGCATTCGTTTGAACAATTTGGGCGGCCACATTGAGAAGCAGAAGGATGGATATGGCGTATTCTGGGATGTGCGGGGACTAGGTCCCGCCAAGCTCTCCCGTGGATACGGCGACGATCGCCTAGCCCTGATCGAGCTTTCCAACCGTGGCGGCAGCCGCTCTGAATTCAAATGCGAACGGAGCAAGCGCGCAACGCTTTAGCGCCTCTCATCTAACGTCCGCTGTCTACCCTTTCCGGACACTCAC
>CAMLKX010000282.1 GCA_946480515.1 uncultured Sphingomonadaceae bacterium
AGCTGGCAGCAATGCCTTCCACCGTGCTTCGGCCAATGCCGCGATCGGCACGGATCGGGCTGGCCTCGCCCTGGGCGCCGCCTATCAGCGCACCGACGGCATCGACAGCTTCAGCGGCGAAGGGGACCGCGACGGCTATCGCAACTTTGCGGCGCGGGGTCGCGGCGAAGTTGAGGTCGGCAACAGCTTCCGGCTCGGAGCGGCTGGGTTCCTGACGCGGGCGAGAAGCGAATATGATGGGTTCGTGTTTGGGCAGCGTGCCGACACGCTCGACACGACCGATAATCGGCTGACCGCCGGTCGAATCTGGGCAAGCACTGGCGACGAGCAAAAGACTGGCTGGTCCGGCACGCTGTCGGCGTCGCTGCTCGGCTCCACCAACACCAACCGCCTTGATGGGGAGTTCCTCAACCGCTCAACCGGCCGCCGCAGAGTGTTCACCGGTCAGCTGCAACATCGGCTCGATCTCGGCGGCAGCGACCATGTTCTGATCGTCGCGGCCGATGCCGAGAAGGAAAGCTACCGCCGGGAAGACACCGACACACTCTTCGGGGATCCCAATCAGCGGCGTGACCGCACCCGGCAGTCGCTGACCGGCGAGTGGCGCGCCGACTGGGGCAGTCTGCTGGAGACCGATCTCGCGGTCCGGCACGAGCGGTTCAACCGCTTCAAGGATGCCACGACCGTGCGCGCTTCGGGCATCGCGCGGCTCGCAACCGGTGTTGATTTGACCCTGTCCTATGGCGAAGGCATCGCTCAGCCGAGCTTCGTCGATTTGTTCGGCTTCTTTCCCGACCAGTTCGTCGGCAATCCCGACCTCACGCCCGAAAAGTCGCGCAGCGTCGAGGCTCGGCTGCGCTATCGATCCAAACGATTCGCAAGCTCGGTCGCGCTCTACCGCCAGCGGTTGCAGGATGAGTTCGCGACCATGGACGTCGATCCGGATCCATTCGTCTTCATAGCGAGCACGATCAACAGCAGCAGCACCAGCCGCCGCAAAGGTATTGAGGTTGCGGCCGAATGGACGCCCGCCGCGTGGCTGCGGCTAAGTGCGCAATATTCCTGGCTCAAGGCAACCCAGCCCACTGGGCCTGCCGATGTGCAGGTTCGCGAACAACGGCGTCCCAAGCACAGCGGGTCCGTGACTGCTGACGGCGCTCACGGCCGTTTCAGCTATGGTGCGAGCGTCAGCTACACCGGCGCGCGCACCGATACGGATTTCGATCCATTTCCGGCCAAGCTCGTCAAGCTCGACCCCTACTGGCTCGCCAGCGCCCGCATAGCCTATGCGATCACTCCCGAGCTTGAGGCTTTCGCGCGCATCGCCAATGCCTTCGATAGCCCTTATCAGGATGTCGTCGGCTACCGCACGGAGGGGAGGACCGCCTATGCCGGGGTCCGTGTTGCTTTCGGCCGCTAGCGCCGGCCTCCGGATCGCGTCGCTGAACCTGTGCACCGACGAATATCTGCTCCTGCTTGCCCGGCCGGAGCAGATCGCCAGCGTCAGCCATCTGTCGCAGGACGCATTGGAATCGCCGCTGTGGGCATCGGCGCGACGGTTTCCGGCCAATGATGGAACATTGCTGTCGGCCGTTCGCCACCAGCCAACGCTGGTCCTGACCATGGGCGGCGGAGGCCATGATCGGTTGGCGATGGGGCAGCGGTTGGGGATTCCGGTCATCTCCCTCCCCTTGCCGCAGTCACTGCCGGACGTGGAAAACAATCTTCGGCGGGTCGCGCGAGCGGTCGGCCGGCCTGATGCCGCCCGGCCGGTGCTGGACAAGATTGCGCGGCTCAAGCGCTCGGCTCCGCGGCGGCAGGCGGAAGCGATTTGGCTTGGCGGCGGCGGTCGGACGGTCGCCAGCCACAGCCTTGATGCCAGGTGGATGAGCCTTGCGGGATTGCGGCAGCGCCCGATGACCGGCGACCGGGTCTCGCTCGAAACCTTGCTGGTGAATCCGCCGCAGGTGCTGTTGCGGAGCGATTATCGCAGCGGCCAATATTCGGCGGCGCAGCGGTGGCTATCACATCCGCTGGCCAAGCGTGTTGGACAGATCCGCAATGTTCCAACGGACGGCAGGCTTTGGACCTGTTCAGGCCCGCTGCTTGTCGACGAGGTGGTTCGCCTGCGGCGGCTGGCATGGTGAGGCTGCTCCCGCTGCTGCTTGTCGTGGCGATCACGGCATCGCTCGCCTTGCCCTGGCCGGACCTGGCTGCGGTGTTCGCCAGCAAGGCCGCGCTCGGCTGGACCATCGTGCTGGAGTTGCGGCTTCCGCGCACGCTCCTGGCGCTGACCTATGGCGCGATGCTAGGCGCATCCGGGGCTGCGATCCAGGCGTTGTTCGCCAACCCGCTCGCCTCGCCCGATCTGACCGGGACGACCAGCGGCGCGGCGCTCGCCTCGCTCTCGAGCAGGTAGTCGCGCGTCACGGCGGCGGGGTCGCCGGAGGCGTCGTCGAGCAGCGGGCGCACGCCGGCGTAGCTCCAGCAGACGTCGGCGGGCCGCAGCGGGCGCACGA
>CAMLKX010000283.1 GCA_946480515.1 uncultured Sphingomonadaceae bacterium
GGCTGATCGCGTAGCTGAGTCCGGCATCGAGGTCGATCTGCGACTTCCCGGTTCCGACTCCGCTGACGGTGAACTCCGACGACGGGTCGTCATTGAAGAACGCCGTGATGTCGCGATCATCGTCATTGTTCACGTCATACCGGTAGACCAGACGGCCGTAGGGAGCGAAGCGGCTTCCTGCTCGTGCACCAAGGTCCACACCGACCATCAAGTCGGTCCGGTCGGCATCGATCGTGTCGACCGTCAGGCTCGCTGCCCCAGCGCCGCTTTCTGTGAACCCTTTCACCTTACCGCTGCTGAAGTCGACGCCAACGAAGGGACGAAGTCCAACGCTGCCCAAGTCAACGTCATATCATCCCCCAGTCAGCTTGGCCGGCCTCAAACAAGAATTTAATCCCCCCGTTCGCGCTGCTGTGGATCGGCTCCTTGCACGATTTCTGGATGCGCCAGCCGGACACATCGGTGGTAGCTCGCAACCTCGACGGCATGCGCGCGGTGCTCGACTGGTATGCTCGCTATGTGCGCGACAGCGGGATTGTTGGGCCGGCGCCTGGATGGCAGTTTATCGACTGGCGGCCAAAGCTCGATGGCACGATGACGCGCAATAGCGGCAAAGGTCCAGATAGCTGTATCGTCACGCTACTCTACTACGGCGCACTCCGCGATGCAGCCGAATTGGAAGCCGCCCTGGGCGATGCTGCGCGCGTGGCGAAGAACCGAGCGACGATGAGTCGGCTTGCCGAAGGCCTCCGGGCGCAATGCTGGGATGCGAAGCGGGGCCTCTATGCCGACACTCCTGCGCGAACCGATTTCAGCCAGCATACCAACGCGCTGACTGTCCTCTACGATCTCGTCCCCGCTGTGGATCAGCGTCGAGTGCTGGAAAGCGTTACAGTTCCGCGCGGTGGGATTGCCGCCCCTGAGGGGATTACGGGCACCACCTATTACTTCTCATACTATCTCGCCGAGGCCTTCGCTCATGCCGGCATGGCGGATCGATACCACGACCTTCTGAAGACCTGGCGTGGCCTGCTGGCGCAGAATTTTGTGACTTGGCCGGAGGAGCCAGATCCGACCCGCTCTGATACCCACGCGTGGTCGGCGCACCCAACGAGTGGTCTACTGACACACGTCGCCGGGATCAGGCCGGCGGCCCCTGGGTTCGCTCGCGTGATGATCGCTCCGCATTTAGGTCCGCTCACACGCCTCGATGCGGCAATGGCGCATCCCGCCGGACTGATTGAGACAAACTACCGCCGGAGCGTTCGATACCTGGAGGCGGTGATTACACTACCGAGGGGGATTTCGGGCGAGTTCGCCTGGAACGGCGAGCGTAGAAGCCTTCGGCCTGGGCGTAATCGGTTCGTCGTCCGCTACAACGCTCAAGATTGAAGGTTCATGAGGCTCCACATAATGTCCGCAATGGGGTCGCTAGCGGACGTGCGTGCCTACCTGACCGAACGGCCGATTTCGGAGCGATCCGCTGCACGGACGAACAGCTGCTAGGGGCGCTTAGCGGTCAATGTCGGAGAGCTGATAGGAGACTCACGGAACAACAAATTTCCGCTCGATCAACTCGCGTGTCCATCGGAGCGTTTCGAGCGTCCCCGTAGGCTGGCTCTCCCAATAGCGAATCTCGTATTGTAAAGCATCGAGTTCAGCAATGACGCGGGCGGACAGACCGGGGATGGTGTGTTCGGCGCTTCGCACAAGGGCCGCAGCGAGCGCAGCGACCGTCAGGCGGGTTTCAGCGTCCTCTCCGAGTGTTGGCATCTCGATTCCTTTTAACTGCAGCAGCACGCGATGACTGAGCAAACCGCTGCAACTATGGCCGCAGCACCCACCAGTCGGGCCACCGCACCTTGGCTGGTGTCCGTGTGGAGGCAAGCACCGTGCGCTGCTGTTCGATCGTCAACTGGTTCGGCTTCATGCGCGCCAAAGCAGCCTCGACGATCCACGGCTTGAGCATCAACCGGACATTCTCTTTGCTGTATTGATGTAATCGCACGGCCATCCCGAGGTCCTCGACCACGCAGCAATTTCCGAATACTCGCCAGCAGATTTTGATCTGAATCTGCTCGGCGTTGCGGACATTCCTGACCGCCCTTGCTTGCTCAATGCTGGCGAGTGACGCCCGCGCGGAGGCGCTGCATCCTTCGAGCCCTTTCTTGGTCAACTGGAGGATGAACGCCTCGGCCGCGGTGATCCGTCGCTCATGACCATTCTCGCGAACAGTCACCATCTGGCCAAGGACAGCCTGATAAGGAAGGTCATCGCGGCGATTGCGCGGCCGCCCGCGCGGGTTGCCGCTCCGGCCTTTTTGGAACCGGGTTGAGCGGGGCGGCTTGCCATAGCCGACCTCGTGCGCAGGCTGGCTCTCGATCTCCATTAGCGGCCTCGCCCCGGCATCCGAACGCTGGCGAAATCGCGGACGAAAAGATGGAGGTCGCGGTCCCTGGCATTGTCAGGCCGACGCCGGCCGGGGCGGCTGACCGCTGCCTGCGCTGCCCACGGTTGG
>CAMLKX010000284.1 GCA_946480515.1 uncultured Sphingomonadaceae bacterium
CTGTTCCTGTCGCTCCACGCCGATAGTGCCCGCAATCCCCTGGCGCGCGGGGCTTCGGTCTATTCGCTGTCAGAGGTGGCGTCGGACGCCGCCGCCGCGCAGCTGGCGCGAGTGCAGAACGGCGATGAGACAGCGGTGACCAGCGAGCGGGATGGGTCCGTGCGTCATCTTCTCGCCGACCTAGCAGTCCGCGACGAAATGCAGGCCTCCGCCGAAGTCGCCGACCGGCTGGTCAGGACAGCAGGCAGCCGTCTCCCGCTGAGACCAGACCCGCACCAATTTGCTTCGTTTCTTGTGCTGCGGACCGCCGCGGTGCCAGCTGTCCTGGTCGAGGTGGGGTATCTCAGCAACGTCGAGGATGAGGCGATGCTCAGGTCGCCGGACGGACGAGCCAAGATTGTCGATGCGCTTGCCGATACCATCGAACGGGATCTGGCACTGCGCGGGCGGCGATGATCAACGCCAGCTTTGCCAACGGCAGCTGACGCGTTAGAGGACCGGCCGATGGAATCGCTGACTTCCCGCCAGCTCCCGCTTCCGGACTTGGTTGCCTTCAACCGGCGAGTTCTCGCTCGGCTTCAACCGATGTGGGAACGGCCATGGGTCCGCCGCGGAACCTACGCGGGGCTGGCCGGATTCCTTCTGTTCGCGGCGGTTTGGTTGTGGTTTGCCGCCGGACTCCCGTCATCGGAAAGACTGCTCGCCTATCAGCCGCCGCTGCCCACCAATGTGCGCGGTTATGACGGCAACCCGGTGCAGACGTTCGCTCGCGAGCGGCGGGTTGAGCTCTCGTTCGATGAATATCCGCCGCTGGTGGTCAACGCCTTCATCTCGGCCGAGGACAAGACCTTCTTCACCCATGGCGGAATCGATTATCCGGGCCTCGTCGGTGCAGTGTTCGACTTCACTCGCAAGAGTGTCACTGGCGGTCGGGCGAAGGGCGGATCGACGATCACGCAGCAGGTCGCGAAGAACCTCCTCCAGTCGAACGAATATTCGATCACGCGCAAGATCCGCGAGGCAATTCTCGCCTTCCGGCTTGAGTCCGTGCTGACCAAGGAACAGATCCTCGAACTCTACCTCAATCAGATCTTTCTTGGGCGCAACGCCTATGGGGTGCAGGCGGCGAGCCGCGCCTATTTCGACAAGGATGTTGGCGACCTCAAGCTTTCGGAAGCGGCCTATCTCGCCGTCCTCCCGAAAGCGCCGTCCAATTATGATCCGGTTCGAGCCACCCAGAAGGCGCTCGACCGGCGCAACTATGTCCTGCGCGAGATGCGGGATAATGGCTATATCAGCGAGCAGCAGCGAGTGGCTGCGGCCGCCGAACCGCTCGGTACGATCCGCTACGGTAGCAATGAGAAATTCCGTCAGATGGGCGGCTACTTCATGGAGGAGGTGCGCCGTCAGCTGATCAACAACAAGAGCTTCGGCGAAGACGCGGACAATGGCCCCGACAGCGTCTATGCGGGCGGTTTGTGGGTGCGGACTTCGATGGTGCCGGTCATGCAGGATGCCGCCGCGGAAGCTTTACGGGAAGGGTTGGCCAAGTTCGACGGCGGGCGCGGGTGGCGCGACCCCGGGTTAAGCATCGATGTCAGCGGCGATTGGCGCGGACGGTTGTCCGCGGCGGCGCTCGGAACTGGCTTTCCCGACTGGAAAAAGGCGGTGGTGCTGTCCAAGTCTGGAAGCGAGGCACGGATCGGGTTTTCAGACGGTTCGATGGCGATCCTGCCACGCTCCGCTGCGCAGCAGCCCAAGCGCGGCGTTGGCGGCAGCGCCTTTGATCATCTGCGGCCTGGGATGATCATCGCTGTGAAAAAACTGGGCCTTGATACCTCCGCTCTCCGTTCGATTCCGGAGATCGGCGGTGGGTTCGTCGCGGAGGAAGTGCGAACGGGCCGGGTGCTTGCCATTCAAGGCGGTTTTGATGCCTCGGGATCATCCTATAACCGGGCGACCCAGGCGCTGCGCCAGCCCGGTTCAGCCTTCAAGCCGATCGTTTATGAAGCGGCGCTGGAGAACGGGATGACCCCGGCGTCGATCATCATCGATGCTCCATTCTGCGCCTCGCAAGGACCCGGCCTTCCGCAAAAATGCTTCCGGAATTTCGATGGGAAATATGCCGGAGCCAAGACGATGCGGTGGGGGGTCGAGCAGTCCCGCAACCTGATGACGGTGCGCGCCGCCTCCCAGACCGGAATGGCAAAGGTGGTGGAATCCGCCGCCAAGCTGGGCGTGGGTGAGTATGACCCGTATCTGTCGATCTCCCTTGGGGCGGGCGACACGACCGTTCTTCGCCTGACCAACGCTTACGCGATCCTGGCTAACCAGGGCCGGAAGGTCACCCCAACCCTGATCGATTATGTCCAGAACCGCACGGGCAAGGTCGTGTACCGCGTCGATAATCGCTGCCAGGTGATGGAAAATTGCGATGCACCGGACTGGAATGGCCGATCGATGCCGCGCCCGCCGTCGCGCAACAAGCAGATCCTCGATCCCCAAGCCGC
>CAMLKX010000285.1 GCA_946480515.1 uncultured Sphingomonadaceae bacterium
TCAACCTGTTCGGCCTGTTGCCCTTCACCCCGCCGTCCTTCCTGGCGATCGGCGTGCTGGCGCTGCTGCTGGGCATTTCCATGTGGCTGCAGTTCAAGCTCAATCCGGCGCAAATGGACCCGATGCAGCAGCAGATCTTTTCGATCATGCCCTGGATGATGATGTTCATCATGGCGCCCTTCGCGGCAGGCCTGCTGGTTTACTGGATCACCAACAACTGCCTGTCGATGTTGCAGCAGTGGTGGCTCTACAAGCGCCATCCTGCATTGAGCGCGGCCCCGGCGAAATAGCGCATAGTCCACGAGACGAACGGAAATCACGTGACCGACATTGTCGACCCCGAACTGATCGAGGAAGCGCGCAAGGTGTTCGCCGGGCCGATCGCCTTCCTCAAATCGGCGCCGGACCTGAAATTCCTGCCCGACATGTCGGTCAATGAAGTTGCCTTTGCGGGCCGTTCGAATGTGGGCAAATCATCGTTGCTCAACGCTCTTACCGGGCGGAACAGCCTGGCGCGCACGTCCAACACGCCGGGGCGGACGCAGGAGCTCAACTTTTTCGACGTGGGCGATCCGCTGCGCTTTCGCCTCGTCGACATGCCCGGCTATGGCTATGCCCGCGCGCCCAAGGACATGGTGCGTAAATGGCGCTTCCTGGTGAATGATTATCTGCGCGGCCGGGCGAAGCTGAAGCGGACGCTCGTGCTGATCGACAGTCGCCACGGCATCAAGGATGTCGACAACGACATTCTGGACATGTTGGACGCAGCAGCGGTCAGTTATCGCATTGTGCTCACCAAGGCGGACAAGGTGAAGGCAAGCCATCTGGCTGAAATCATGCAGGCCGCGAGCGATGCCATCCGCAAGCGGCCGGCCGCCCATCCGGAGATCATCCCGACATCGAGCGACAAGGGGATGGGCATAGCCGAACTTCGAGCCGCCGGCGATCGATGTCGGGCTTTTCCGGATGTTGCGTATTGCGAAACACCTGTTTCGTCCTGGAATGCCGGCGGACATTAGCATCGGACGCGGTTTCGCACAACGAGAAACACGACGCCGGTGGCGCGCGCGGCGATGTGGCAGCGCTCATACTAACCGCACATCTGCACGCTGCTCCACGGCATAACCATCGATACCGAGCTACGGCCTCAAATCTTGTGCTTCATACCGGCACCACGCCGTTCGCCCTGAGCCTGCGGAGGGGCTCTACTTTTCAAGAAGAGGGCTTCGGCAAGCTCAGCCCGAACGGCTTGAGTGATTCTGGTTAGGCGCACTTTTGCTTGAGTATCAGAACAACTCATACTGCCCGTCGCCTTTAAGCGTCCACGTGCCCAGAATATCGTGCCGCGTGCGGCCCACATGGCTGCACACCAGGACAAACCGGTCGAGTGACCATGAAAAGCCATCGATGCTCTGCTGCGATGGCGGACCGTCCCTGTAAAATAATGTCTGATGGGGGCTGAAGCTCCAGCCCGGACGCAAGGCCACCCCTGCCCTCCACATCGCATCGGCAATCGAGCGCTGTAGCTGATTGAGCAGCGGCACGGATCGAGACGGACGCAGTGCAACCGACCGGTTGCTGAAGCTCACCTGGTCGAGCCGCATGTCGAAGGGTTCAGCCTCCACGCTGGTGCCCGCGCG
This sequence comes from uncultured Sphingomonadaceae bacterium, assembly GCA_946480515.1. The sequence goes on from CAMLKX010000285.1 coordinate 1,641, forward strand.
CAGCAATGCCTTGATCACTGCATAGGGATATTCGACATGATCGGCCGTGATGGCGAGCGTCATATGTTGATGTTCCAGGCGGATACGCCGCTCGCCGCCGCCTAATTTTTCCGCCAGATGATCGGTCTGCCGCGCCACCGTTACAGGCGGCTTCAGCGCGAAGAAGAGACGATACAAAGTTGCGGCGCGCTTGTCGTGGCGCATGGCTGATCCTTTCCGATTCGTTTGTTCACTATATGTTCTTATAGGGCGGTTGACGAGTCCGGAGCTTATTTCGCGGCGGGATGTTGGCATGATCTCGTCAAAGGAGTGTGCTGGATGGTTCAACTGACGCTGCCGCAGCTGGCAAAGAAGATGAAGGACATCGACTTCGCCATGCTTTCCACCCGCGCTGAGGGCGGCCAGATCGCCGCTCGCCCGATGAGCAACAATGGTGACGTCGATTATGACGGCGACAGCTATTATTTCACGACGGACGACACCGTCATGGTTCGCGATATCGAGCGCGACCCAAAGGTTGGATTGTCATTCCAGGGTTCGGCCGGATTGCTGAAGCAGCGCCCCTTGTTCGTGGCGGTCGAAGGGCGCGCCGACCTGATCCGTGACAAGGCGCAGTTTGAGGCGCATTGGAACAGCGATCTTGACCGCTGGTTCGACGAGGGCGTCGACACGCCGGGCCTGGTGATGATCAAGGTACGCGCCGAAAGGGCGCATTATTGGGATGGCGAAGATGAGGGGGAGATCACGCTCTGACGGTGGCAAGGCGCGAGGCGATGGCAATAATGTAAGGACGGCCTCGCGCTGGCTGCTTTCTGCATTCTACCTGATCGCCGGCGTCGCCCATATAGCCAGACCGGGCGGCTTCAT